>JAACED010000041.1 GCA_011682695.1 Gammaproteobacteria bacterium | reverse complement strand
CCCCAAAGACGTCGTCGCGCTCCCACCGCTCGAGGCTCACCTCGCCAGCCGCGAACGGTGACCTCGGCCGGGAGGTGGACGCCTGCACCGCACCTACCAGAGTCCGCGGGTGATGAGAAGCGACTCGAAGTAGCGTGTCCAACGAGAATCCGCGGAGAGTCGAGCGTGGTCGCTGCTGCCGTTGTGAACCTGAGCGTCGGGGTGGGCTCTCGCGACCACAACGCGTCCACATGACACTGGAAACCACCGCGAAACGATGCGAGACGATGAGAGGCGAGAAACCAAGGGGCACAAGGCCTGTCGCCGCAATACCCCGATTCTGCAGGCGCGCGAAACTGCCTTTAGAAACCTTCACACGGCAGAGGTCACCGATTCGATCCCTGTAGCGCCCACGGCCGGGATCCCCCAATGAGTACGGGGTTTGTGTACTCAGGAGCGGGTGGTCCTGACGAACACCCGTAGCCGGGGGAGTGGCCTGCGCGGTACCGAGTCCCGTCTTCAGTTTGCGTTTCCGAACTCGGCAAAGACAACGACTGCCTCGCGAATCACGTCGCCGTCGAGAACGAGATACTCGGCGGTCCGTACGCGGACGCCGTCGGTCACGTTGACCCCTTCGTAGATGATGGCGGCATCGTTGGGGCCGTAGATCGCCCCGAGCATGGTTACGTCCCGCCACTCGATCCCGCTTGCAGAGGCTGCGACGAAAACGTCGGGGTCGGTATAGGTCTCGATCCCCCAATCAAACCTGATCTCGTCGGCCAGACACGCACGCAGCGCCGGCAGATCACCCTCCTGCCAGGAGCGCACGTAGCGGGCAACGAGTTGTGCCGTTGCCGTTTCTGAGGGCATATGCCCGAGCGTACCACCAGCCCTTGGGGGGCGGTCTGGTTCGATCAGGGCCTGCAGAACACCCGAAACGGTGCAAATCGATGAGAGGCAAGAAGGCGCTGCGGTCAAGGGTCGTTGCCGCGCCATCGTGGTTCACCGGACGACACGGGGTCCCCCAAGAACCTCACATGGCACAGGTCGCCGATTCGATCCCAGTAGCCCGCCGGCAAAGGCAGGGAATGGGGTCAGCCGACGGGTGTTTGGCCGGCGGGAGCGCCGGATCCGTGCGGTGCAGCGAGAGCGACGATCAGACAGAGAATGGCCGTGACGGTCACGATCGATCCCATCACCCACCGCTCCACCACGCTGGATGACGCCAGGTTCGTGACCGTGTTGAGCACCAGATACCCGAAGACGACCCACGTCGCCCAGCGGAGGAACCCGTCGCCCAGTGGCCCGGCAGGAGCGGCACCGGCTCGTGCGAGCACCACCCACGCCGCAAAGACGAGGATCAACGCGGCTGCCGCGCTCATGACGCGATACCCACCGGGAAGAACCCCGGCGTTTGTCGCTGCCCGGCCGCCATAGGACATGTCGCCCCAGGGAGCCCCAAGCGCGAGGGCGACCTGAAACGCGGCACGGCGGCAAGCAACACCGCCGCCACGAGAGCGACTCTTTCTACCGTCGACATCCTTGCTCCTTTCTGGGAGAACTACCGGCTCGCGAAGTGGTGGCGGACCCGTCGGTCCGCCACCAAGCCCGGACAGTCCCTGGAAGAGCGGTGCCACGATCAGGTCCTGCTCGCCTCGGGCGACAATTCGCGGCAACGGTGTACGTGCCGGACGTCTTCATACGGTGACGACGATCTTGCCGCGGGTGTGTCCGGTTTCGTAGTGGCGGTGAGCTGCGACGGTTCGGTCGAGAGGCAGCTGGAGTTCGATGATCGATTTCAGTGATCCTTCGGCGGCGAGGTCCACGACCGGTTGGAGGCTGTCGCGCGGAATACCGCCGGCCATCATGAAGTGGACGCGTCGCCGGGAAGGTCTCAACGGGTTCAACGCCATGCCTGCAAGTACGCCGAGTCCCGCAACGGTCGTCGAGTAGACGCCTCCTGGTCGCAGTGCCTCTCGGTAGGCGCCGAAGGAGCCGGCTGCCACCGTATCGAAGATCACGTCGTAGGCGTTTCGCCGGGCGGTCGGGTCGTCGCGGGTGTAGTCGATGACGTCATCGGCGCCCAGCGAGCGAACCAGATCCATGTTGCGGGTGCTGCACACTCCGGTCACTTCGGCGCCGTAATGGTGGGCGAGCTGCACGGCGAACGTACCCAGGCCTCCAGATGCTCCCACGATCAACACCCGGTGGCCTGGCTCGAGGCCACCGATGGCATGCAGGAAGAGGAGTGCTCCCGAGCCTGCCCCGGCAAACGCGGCGGCCTCGACATACTCGACTTGGTCGGGGATCGTGGTCACCGCCGCGGGCTCGACGCACAGGTATTCGGCGTTGGCGCCACCCGAGCGTGAGATTCCCACTACCCGATCGCCGACGCTCAGTCCGTCGACACCATCGCCGAGTGCCACGACCTCCCCGGCGAAGTCGAAGCCCAGGATCGAGAGTTTCGGTCGGAAGATCCCCGACAGTATCCGCCCCTTGCGTTGCCCGCTGCGGAAGATCACATCGATCGCGTTGATGGAGGTGGCGTGAATCCGCACCTTGGCGGAACCCGGCTGCAGCACCGGTTCGGGAATCTCTGCCACCCGCAGCACCACGGGCGGTCCGAACCGTTCATACAGGACTGCTTTCATGAGTGGCCTCCCCGACACGCCGGCGACGACACCGCAAGCGCGATTCTCCAGACGATCTGCATGTGAGCGTCTCGCTCTCCTTGGTAGGTCCGCGTATTGACGCTGATCACAGCCGGCTTCCTGTCCATCTTTCGCCAGGCACGACCGCTGCAAGGCGAGGCGCGGCGAGACCGGATGCCCGTCACGCGACCACTCGCATCCACCAGTCGGGGGCCGTAAAGGTGAGTGTGAGCAGCCCGACATCGATGAGGACACCCACCGCGATCCATGGGTGCCAGAACGCGACCAGCAGAAGCACCGAGGCAAGCGATCCGACGATGACCAGCGGCTTCCACAGCGAGCCCAAGCCCGGTACCCCCCATGCGGCCAGGCTGAGACACACAAATGCGACGACGGTCATGACGGCGAGCGTCACTCCGACGGCCCGGCGAATCGACGCAGGCAGGAGCCACGATTCATCGAGAGTGAAGGGATAGTTCGGGTCACTGGGGCCTGGCGTCAGGTATCCGACCTGGACCAGGCCGTGTCCCAACAGGCCCAGTCCGATCAGGATTCGTATAACCATCGTTCTTTTCCCGTCAGCTCGGATGCGGCGCGCCACGCCGTCTCTGTGGGTGTTTCCCCAGGTCCCAGATCGCCGTGTCATACCGCCGCAAGAAGAGCACCCCCTGCAGCAAGGCCAGCATGATGTTGGTGAGCAGGTACGGCCATGCCAGGAACGGGAGCACCAACAGCACCCACAGGACCGATGCGCCGACACCCATGTCTACGTAGGTGCCACGGCTCAGGATGAGCAGCCCGACGGCGATCTCGAACACGATGACGAGGCTCATGAACAGCTCGCCGTTGGGCATGAACACGTCCGACATGAAATCTTTGAGGAACGGGAACCAGGCACCTTCGGCGTACCCGCCCAACTCGTGGCTTCGCGAGAACGTGTACATCGCGTTGAAGATCGCGGCTGCCAGGTAGGCGACGCCGATCAATCCGCGCCAAATGTTCCAGCCGATCCCGCCGACCCTCCGCTTGTGTCCCTTCGTCGTCATGATCCCCCCCGGGTCCCTGTCCCCACTCGTGGCGGCTCACCGTGCTCCGGATGATCGATTCCAGCCCCGGGCGGTCATTGCCTGCCTGGCCTGTTGGTCCCGACTTCTCCGTCACCGGCGAACACTCGGACGGTGTTGCCGTCAGAGCTGTCGATGGTGATCCGTACGCCGGTAGCCGGGCTGAAAGCCGATGACGTCACGCCTGCACTCACCACCATCAAAAGCATCGCGAATGTGAGTCGGATGCAGATTTCCACATCGAAACCCACCCTACCCCGTCGCGCCTCCACCAGGGGGCCGTCTTTTCGATGCCCGAGTCGGTCTGGGAGCTGAGTGATGACGCACCGATCGCCTGCCCATTCGGACAGCGATCGACTCCACTGTGTGGAACGGCGCGCTACGGTGTCGGACATGCCGATGAGCGCCATCCGTCTCGCAGCCAAGGCCGTGATCGTCTCCGACGGAGCTATCTTGCTGACCCGCAACCTGCATCCTGACGATCCGGACGGCGACTTCTACCTGCTACCGGGTGGGGGACAGCGCCACGGGGAATCGCTGACCGACTGTCTTCGTCGCGAGGTCCGTGAAGAAACGGGCTATCCGCTCATTGTCGGCGATGTGCTCTGGATCAGGGACTACATCGGTGCAAGCCACGAGTTCGCCGAGTACGAACGTGACGTCCACCAGGTCGAGGTGATGTTCTCGTGTTCGATCGATGCAACGGCAGGCCCGAGTGAACCGACCGAGCCGGACGCATGGCAGCTGTCGGTGGACTGGGTACCGATCGCCCGCCTGTCCGACCTTCGCTTCTTCCCCTCCGCTCTCGTCCCGCGCCTCGTCGCGTTGGCCGCTCGCGGCTCGTACGGGCCGCACTACTTGGGTGACGTGAACTGATCTGGCTGACACCCTTGGCCAACCACACCTTCGCGGTCACTGCTCCTTTTGCCGGTTGATTCGAACGTCCGCCTTCTCGCCGGTGACAAGACGTTCGGTCACGAGTTCATCGAGGGTCGAAGCTTCGTTCACACCCGCTTCGTTGAAGACCAGGCTCGCCGAAGCGCTTCGCGAGGCGAGCGGGCCCTCAGTCACGGAGCAGGCGGCGGGGTGGGCACGTAGCTTCGCTGATCGACCGCACCCTGACCCACGGGCGACGAAGTTCGAGCGCGTGAACGAGCACAACACCCACCTGCCCGCTATCGACACCTCTGCGGGCGTCCATCAACGCGGGCGGTGACCGCCCGCCAGTGGTATCTCAGGGTGCAAGGTCGGCGGGTAGGGTCGGTGTCGTACCGAGACCGGCAATTGGGCCGCAGGGGCCACCCTGAGATCTGGCGTGGCATCGGTCGGTTGTGGGCCGACATTCTCGGGTGAGGTTTCGGGCAGAGGCTGGTTGCGGGATGCAACGCCGCCGCTGGAGGGCGGTCGGGGAGGTTCGAGATGAGGTGGCGAGTCGATCGGCTGGTTGGTGCCACGGAGGCATCCGAGTGGATGGATGGCTTCAGCGACCCTGTCTTTCATGACGATCTCGGTACCAGGTATTGCGTCAGCTGGGATCAACACTGGGTGAGCTGCCTGGAGCCGGACGGGAGCATACGCTGGAGCTGCGGCCCGGAGCCGGTGCCTGGCAGTCCCGTTCACATCTTCGGTGATCTGGAGAATCCTGCCTTTGTCTCTCGCCTGTCCGACGGCGGGGTGCTCGTCTCCTGTTTCGGTAATCATCGGTTCGTCCGGGTCGATCCAGAAGGGCAGGAGGCCCAGGTGCTGATCGACGGCGACACCCACGGCCTGAGGGACACCGGCTATGGGGTGGTGGATCACCGGGGCCACATTTGGGTCAACGAGATCACCGGGTGCCGGATCTGGGAGTTCTCCGCTGACGGTCAACCGATCCGTGCCCTGGGCGATGGTCAGCCCGGTTTCACAACGGAGGCGGTGCCCTGCGGCGAGGTCCGCTTCAACTGGGTGTATGACATCCGCTGTGGACCAGATGGCAACATCTATGTCCTCGACAGCAGGAACTACGCCCTTCGCATGATCGATGTCGAACGCGACGTCGTCGTGCGGGTTGCCGGCACCGGTCGGCCCGGATATACCGGCGACGGCGGCGATCCACTCCAGGCGACCTTCGGGAGCAGCCCCGACCTGAAGTATGACGGTCCATGGACACTGTCCTTCGATGAGGATGGAAACATCTTCATCGGTGACACGCAGAATCACGTGGTGCGCATGGTGGAGAGATCGTCCAACACGATCACCACTATCGCCGGGCGATTCGACTACCAGCCCGGTGATCGCAACGACCCGCTGGTGACCGACCCGATGCGCCTCAACTTCTCGCGCATCGCCGGCATGCATTACTTCGACCGCCTGCTCTATATCACCCAAGAAAAGGGCGAGCTGGTGATCTTGGCGAAGACGTGACAGCCCGGGGCAATGCTACGGAACCAGCGCCTCGCTGCTCTCTCTGAGCGTCGGTGCTGACTGCGGTATCGGAGGCCACCGGGGAACGAGCATTCGTGAGCCCGGTCCCGGTCAGTCGTCTGATTCTCGGGGCGACTTTGACGCCACGGGTTCGAGGGTGACCGTGTGGATGCACTCGCGTCCCCGGGCTTTGAGGCATTCTTGCGTGGAGGGAGTCAGCTCATAGGTCAGGTCCAGGGCATCGAGCCAGCCGGTCATTCGTGCGAAGATGCCACATCCGAATCCGTCGGTCACGCCTGCTCGGGAGGCATTCTCATAGGCAAAGCAGCGCCGGACGCTCAGTGCAAATGCATCGTCGCCAACCTTGGCCAGGTCGTATTCGAGTAGGCCGGGCCCGAGTAAACCGATGAGGGTTTCCTGGGCCAAGAGGCACTCGTCGACGCCGGTCACCGGTGGCAACTGCAAGGCGCGAGCGATCCGGCGGGCCTCCGCCTTGCCGACCTCGTGGGCGGCGATGCGATTGAGGCGGTTCGCGACCTGCAGGCCGCATTCCGCAGCGACCGCCATGAACCAGCGCGCGTCGTGTGACATCCAGCACTTGATGAGCAGCGCTTCGCGTTCGGCCGGTGACAGCCGGGCGAGGATGTCGTCCGCCTTCTCGCTCAGTGCCCGACGCAGATCCTGTCGATGGTCCATCGGCTCTCTCCCGGTTGAGTTTCCCGTCCATGCTGACACACGAGGGTCGCCGAGGGCGGACCAACCGTGACGCCGGCGCGAACTCTCTCCCCACGGGGACTGATCGTCCACGTCGTCGGAGCCTTGGCGGCCGAACCACACGACGACGGGGCCCTGGTTCTCGCGGGCCACGAGTCGGGGTTCTGAGCGAGTTCCATACGAGGTGCGTAGGATTGGAAAGAGTCGCATCCATGCGATCGACGGAAGCGGGAACGATGCGGTTTCGGGGAGCCTGGGCTCTTACGTTGGCTTTGGTTCTGACAGCCTGTAGCACCGGGCCTGCCCCTTTCTCGCCTGTCTGGTCCCGCGTATCCGGCGACGACGTGTTCGGCGGGGAGGGTGCCCGGCAGATGTTGAGTGTGACCGCCGGGGGGCCGGGTCTGGTGGCAGTCGGTTGGGAATGGACTCCAACAGGTGGCAATGCGAATGCGGCGATAGGTGGCGGGGATCTGGATGCGGCGGTGTGGACTTCTTCTGACGGGGTGGCCTGGTCCCGGGTCGTCGGTGACGATGCAGCCTTGGGCGGGGAGGGTTTCGAGCAAATGTTGAGTGTGACCGCCGGGGGGCCGGGTTTGGTGGCGGTCGGCTCGGTCATGTCATCTCTGGATGGATCCAGGGATGCGGCGGCGTGGGCCTCTCCTGACGGGGTCACCTGGACCCGGGTCCGTGGCAACGATGCAGCCTTGGGCGGGGAGGGTTTCCAGCAGATGTTTGATGTGACCGCCGGGGGGCCGGGTTTGGTGGCAGTCGGTATGGATTCGGCGGGTGGCGATATGGATGCGGCGGTGTGGACTTCTTCTGATGGGCTTACGTGGTCCCGGATGTCTGAGGAAGATGCAGCCCTGGGCGGGGCGGATGAGCAGGTGATGGCGAGTGTGAGTGCCGGGGGGCCGGGTTTGGTGGCAGTCGGTATGGATTCGGCGGGTGGCGGTGCGGATGCTGCGGTGTGGACTTCTCCTGACGGGGTCACCTGGACTCGGGTTCCCGGTGACGAAGCCGTCTTCGGCGGAGTGGGCCGCCAGGAGATGGCGAGTGTGAGTGCCGGGGGGCCGGGTTTGGTGGCAGTCGGTTCGGATGCCTCCGGTCCGGGCGGCGATGTGGATGCTGCGGTGTGGACTTCTCCTGACGGGGTCACCTGGACGCGGATTCCCGGAGACGAGACGGTCTTCGGCGGGGCGAGTGACCAGATGATGTTGAGTGTGACCGCCGGGGGGCCTGGATTGGTGGCGGTGGGCATGGAAGTTTCTCGTCCGGATGGGGACCCGGAGGCGGCGGTGTGGATAGGGGTGAGGGACGACTGACGGCCATTCCTGCTCGCCGAAACGCCGTGGCGACCCAGACGCGCGGCCGCCCGGCAACACTCTGACCTCGCTTCTTCTCGACTCGTTCACATGGCTGTGCCTCAGGGTCAGTGAGCGCATCCGGCCTGGCGTGCTGCGAGTTTTGGACCTGTTGTGCGGCTGTACCTCATGAAGGCTCGCGTACGGCCTGGTCTGTCAGGACGGAACAAGGGCCCCAAAGGTTCACTCGGATACTGGCGGGCAGCGGTGCTCCGGCGAGGCCGGCGGTGGATTCGATGTGGACGGCCTGGCGTCTCGTCGGCTCAGACGGCAAGCTCGGTCGCCGAGGCGTTGGTCGCAAGGGGTAGGGGCACTGTCTTCATGTTCGTTGCCAGCAGTGGTGTGATCGCGTGTGCGTCCATCGGTCGGGCGAAGAGATAACCCTGGCCTGCGCGGCACCCCAACTGGCGAAGCCACTGGAATTCTTCGGGTGTTTCGATGCCCTCGGCCACCGTGCTCAACCCGAGGAGGTCGCCGATCTGTACGATCAGATGTGCGAGCGGGGATTGCTGTTCGAGGGCCGCGCCGTGAACGAAGGTCCGGTCGATCTTGACGATGTCGATTGGGAGCCGGTCCAGGTACGCCAACGATGAGTACCCGGTCCCGAAGTCATCCAACGCAATCCGGATTCCGAGTTCTTTGAGCTCGTGGAGGACCTGCGTGTATGGCTGCAGCATCACGTTCTCGGTGATCTCGACGACGAGGTATTGCGCGTCGAGTCCCGACTCGGCGAGGGCATGGCGTACCTCGTCGATGATGTCTGGCTCCTCCAACTCCCGGGGGGAGAGGTTGACCGAGATAGTGGGTTTGGACCCTGTGGTCTCGTCATGCCAGCGGCGCATCTGACGACAGGCAGTGTGCAGGACCCACCGTCCCAGCGCAACGATCTGTCCGGTTTCTTCGGCTGCCGGGATGAACATGTCGGGGA
This sequence comes from Gammaproteobacteria bacterium, assembly GCA_011682695.1. Taxonomy (NCBI): domain Bacteria; kingdom Pseudomonadati; phylum Pseudomonadota; class Gammaproteobacteria; species Gammaproteobacteria bacterium. Next base: position 20,018 of record JAACED010000041.1, on the reverse strand, counting down.
AGAGGAGACCGCGTTGTGGATGGTCCCATCGGACCAGCGCTTCCACGCCGGTGATGAACCCGGTTTCCAGGTTCACGATGGGTTGGTAGTGCAGGACGAGTTCGTTGCATTCAATGGCCGGACCGAGTTCCGATCGCAGCACCCCGGCCTCCATCCACCGCTCCTGGATGCCTTCTTCGAACACCTGATAGGAGCCTTTGCACCTGCTCTTGGCGGCGTACATGGCCTGGTCGGCGCGATGGATCAGCTCCTCCGGACCCAGGTTATCTTCCACCAGGGCGATTCCCAGGCTCGCTTGGGCCGTAACGTCTTGGCCCGCGATGACGAGCGGCTCTCTGAGAGACTCGGCGATTCGTGCGGCCACGACGATGGCGTCGCCGGGTGCCGAGAGGTGATCCAACAAGATGGCGAACTCGTCGCCGCCCAGTCGGGCGACCGTGTCTTCGGGGCGACAGCAGGCTTCGAGACGGCGTGCCACTCTGATCAGGACCTGGTCGCCGGCCACATGACCGAGCGTGTCGTTGATCGTCTTGAAATCGTCGAGGTCGAGGACGAGCACCGCCGATTGTCTGTCTTCCGTGCCGGCCGTTTCGAGTGCTTCTGTGAGTCGCTCCCAGAGAAGGGCTCGGTTCGCCAGTCCGGTGAGGACGTCATGAAGGGTCCGGTCGCGCAGGTCGTCCTTCAGCTTCGTGACCTGCGCGAGAGAATCTTCGAGCCGTCCGTTCTCCAGTGACACGGTGACCTGGCTGGCCAGAGTTTCGAGCATGCGGAGATCCTGCGTCGTGAAGTTCCGCAAGTCACCCATCGGCTCGCTCACCACCAATACGCCATTGACCTTTCCAGGTCCGTGCACCGGCACCATCATCCGATGCCGGCGATTCGATCGACGCGCGTGCTGATCGGATCCACATGACACGAGACGCGAGCGACCCGAGTTCATCACCTCACGCCATGTCTCACCCTCGGTGTCCGGCTCGATGCGGTGGATGATCTGTGTGTGTTCACCGGGTCCGGCGGCGGCAAGGAAGCCGTCACCGTGCGGACCTGTGGGAAAGACGCGGAGCTCGGCGCGTTCGGCGTCGAACATCGACCGGGCATGCGTGACGGCCGCAAGCATCGCGGCTTCGACCTGGGGTGACCTGTGCAGAGCCCGGGTCGCCTCGTACAAGCCCTGGATCCGCTGTCTCTCTTCGCGCTGTGCGACGTAGGCCCGGTAGGCCAGATAAAGGGCCACCGGAGGTACCGCGGCGACCCAGGCAGTGCCAGGTCGGGTCCACATCACGGTGACCGCCACCAGCCCCAAGGCGGCGTTGATCCCCGACGACACGGTCAGCAGCTTCAGCGCGTCGATCCGCTCCGAGGCAGAGAGGTCGCCGCCGGAGAGAACAATGGCGGTATTGACGAGCACGCTGGCGAGCACGAGCCCGACTGCGACTGCAACCAGGGTGCCGATCCAGCCGGCAATGCCAAGAGGGTCCTGTGTTCCAAGGATCAGTCGAAACACGACGATGCCGATCCCGGCCTGGAGGGTGAGCATGGCAAGGTTGAACGCCGCCTTCAACGGCGACTGCCGGCGGTACAGAATCAACGCCAACGCGTTGCCGACCACCTGCGCGGCGATCAGACCGAGCGGGTCGACAAAGTACAGGCCCACCACCAGGGGAACCTCCCCCATGGCGAACACATGGGCATCCCTTCGAAACTGCAGGGACACGACGGCGACTTCACCTGCGAAAACGAGTGGCACCATCACCAGCCAGTGAAAGTGAAACGGCGCGTCGAGAGGGGCAAAACCTGAAGCCACGTGAGCCAAGGCGGCTGCTGTCGCGGCCATGACTCCTGTGAGTGCCCAGACTCGACCCGGTCCGGTCAGGTGGTGTCGCGAGGACTGATGTGCTTCTGCCATTGGGCCCTCGGCATTACGCCTGGGAACAGATCAGTTCCACAGGTAGGAACCCCAGGTGAGGTTCCCCCAGGTGAGGTTGCGGTTGCCCCAGGTGAGGTTGCCCCAGGTGAGGTTGCCCCAGGTGAGGTTGCCCCAGGTGAGGTTGCCCCAGGTGAGGTTGCCCCAGGTGAGGTTCTCCCAGGACCCGTCGACGGCATCCGGGTCGTAGGTCCCGGGGTTGGTGGCCGGCTGCCACGTTTGAGTGGCGTCGGGTGTCGGGGCCTTGTACAAGGCTTTCAGATCGATGAGCCCTCCGCCCTGGCAGACGTCCGATGCCTCGGGAATGGGACGCGCCGTCGATGTCAGCAGCGCCTTGACTTGATCGGGCGTGAGGTCGGGGCGCTGCTGCAGTAGCAGCGCAGTTGCACCGGAGACCATCGCTGCTGCCTGCGAGGTGCCCGTACCCCGGAAGAATCGGTCGCCGACACGCGCTTCCGGATAGAAGTAGTCGGCAAAGGAGCCAGGATCGCGAAGACTGATGATCGAGTGACCGGGGGCGATGAGATCGACTGAGCGGCTGTTGGTGCCACAGTTGGAGAACTCGGGAACCTCGTCGTCTCTGACGGTCGATGTGCCCTGTGGGTCATCGGCGCCGACCGCGATCACGAACGGGTCGAACGCCGGGCTTCGCAGCGCCGCATCGTTTCCGTCGGCGGCGACCACGACGACGATGCCGGCCTTCCAGGCGGCCTCGACGGCGTAGGCGAGTGGTTCGCTCCGGTAGTCCTTGTCGCTGTCGACGCTGAATGCGAGGTTCAACACCCGTACGTTCATGTCGTTGTCGTCACGATGCTTGACGACCCATCCGATTGCCGCGATCACCTGGGAGATATCGGCCTCCCCGACCGCGTCACCCACCTTGACGTTGAGGATCCGGGCTCCGGGCGCTACGCCAACGAAATGGTGTTTGAGGTCCTTGTTCCTGGGGATGTCCCGCACGTCGTCGTCACGTCCGGCGATGATGCCGGCCAGGTGCGTGCCGTGACCATAGGCGTCCAGATACCGAAGATTCTCATACGATGATTCCAACGACAGGTCCGGTCCGTTGATGATCTTGCCGGGAACCGTCAGACCGGGCACCGGAACGATGCCGGTATCGATCATCGCCACCGTCACCCCGGCGCCCGTGTAGCCGTGACTCCAGAAATACGTCGAGCGGAGCACTCGCCTGTTGATCGTGTGCATCGACCCGTCGTCGGTCTTGTCGTCCGTCTCCCATCTGGGGATACGCACGCGGGCGTTCGGAGTGACCGAACGAACCTCTGGATTGGCTGCAAGGGTCTCTACGGCGCTCTCGGGAAGGATCGCCGAGAAGCCGTTGATGATGTCGAGCCGCTGCTCGACGCGACCGCCAAGATCCTCGACAAGGGATTCCGGTCCCTCTCCCGCTCCCGGCGTCTTGACGACGACGACCGGGACGCTCGTGCTGTCATCAGCGAGAGCCGGACTGGCGGAGGCAAGCGGCAACAGGGCCACGAGCATCAACACGACGACCGCGATGGCACCGATTCTGCGCCGAGGAGAGAGGGTCGAATCAAGGATCTCGTGTGCGGACACGCTGCGAGGATGAGCGGAACCGGCAATCGAGAACGTGTGGATGTCCATACTCGGGGTATCGGCAACAGTCGGTAAAACTTGAGCGAGGCTGACCACTCTCCGCGCGCACCGAGTGCCAAGGCTCTTGTCGCCATATCTGCCAAACCGCCAATAGATCACAGGGTTATAGTGTCATCTCTGAGATCGGCCGCGCGCCCTAGGAGGCCACGGTGCGTGGTAATCGGGGACGTATCCAGTACGGACACAACCCACCGTGACACCGGGTGAATGTACGTGTCGGGACGGCGTCAGATTGACGTTCGCAAGGGTGCGAGCTGTCTAAGCACGTACACGCGTCCGTATCGGATTCCCAGTCCGGACCGGGCGTCGAGTCCTTCTGGAGCTTCGGTCCGTTCGGCGATCGCCGGCACCCGATGGCGTCGGCCAATGGTGCCGGTGCACTGCGTACTTGGGTTCACGCGTCAGGTGTTGTGCAGCTTTGGGTTGTGATCGTCCCCATCGTGGTGCGGCCTGGAGCGGATTCATTTCGGGTCGCGCCGTCGGGCTCGCGGTTCGGGAAGCGTGTTGTCGAACGGCTCCGTGAGTCCGGGCGTCTCGACGCGTCGCAACCCCCGCCGACATGTGTCTCGAACCGTGAACGATGCTCTCAGGGCAACCTTCAACACGACAGTTCGACCCCGACCGTGTCTACTCCTTCTCGGGAGGGTGAGGGGGTTCCTCGGCCGCGTCCGGCACCGAGCGGGCATGCTCGCCATGATCTTGAAGCAGAGTCCGAATGTCGGGCATGGTGCTGTCACGGTCAGGAGCATGAGCACCGGAGACCGACGCCGCTGCACACGCACTGCACAGCGCCTCGCTGGGAGTGATGACCATGGCAGGCGCCCTGCAGCGCGAACAGAATAGATCGGTCATCTCGACACCATGTCCGGGGCCGACGGACCACTCGTGCATCTGTGCATCACACCTCCACGTGTCCTTGATGTGGCTATCGGCCTGGGGTTCGCGAAAGTGCAGCACCGATCCGTTTTGGCACGTCTTGACTAGTCCCTGCCGGTGAACGTTGTGTGTCTACGAGACATCGATCCGGTATCTGATCGTGTAGTGGCCCAACGCCGTCGCGATCGCATCCCGGACCTCGTCCGGCGCAGACCCCTCCGCTCCCACCACAGAGATCTCCGCGACGACTCCGTAGCGCGGATTCGCACGGGCGATTACCTCGACGGATTGCACACCCTCGATCTTGGCCACCACGTTGCGGAACTCGTCCGCGATCTCGCGGTGCACCAATTCGGGCTTGAAGATCTTGCCGACGGCGGTAAGTGGGATGCTGTCCACGATGCGGATCTGCTTGGGCACTGCGGCACGTTCGCCGACGTGTTCCCGGGCGAACTCCAAGAGCTCGTCGGCAGTCGCCTCGGCGCCGGGTTTGAGCTGCACATATGCGACCGGCATCTCGCCAACCCTCGGATCGGGCCGGCCTACGGCGGCCGCCAGTGCTACCGCGGGGTGCCTATGCAGAGGTCCTTCGATGAGCTTGGGGTCGATGTTGTGGCCACCTCGGATGATCAGCTCTTTCTTGCGTCCCGCAAGCCAGAAGTATCCGTCGGCGTCCTGTCGTCCGAGGTCACCGGTGTTGAACCATGGGCTGCCACCGTCGCCGGTATCGACCCAGGCCGTCAGGTTGTGCTCGTCGTTCCTGTAACCGGGCATCACGTTCGGCCCGCGAATGATCACGATTCCGATTTCGTCGGTGCCACAGTCCCGCACATATCGGCCTTCCTCGTCGAGGACGACGGTCTTCATCTCCTGGTACGGGATCCGGAAACCGATCGAGCCGATCCTTCGGTCCCCGGCGGCAGGGTTCACCGAGCTGACACAGGTCCCTTCGGTCAACCCATACCCCTCCAGGATCCGGAGTCCCGTTCGCTCCTCGAAGGTCCGGAACACTTCGACGGGCATCGGCGCCGCCCCACAGATCGCAAACTGAAGCGAGCTGATGTCATGGTCCGCCACGGGCACACGGAGCAGACCGGCGTAGACGGTTGGAACGCCGCTGAAGAAGTTGACGCGATAGTGCTCGACGATCTTCCAGAAGTTCGTGAGCAGATCGGCGTCCCGATAACCCTCCGCCGTGGCGAGCACCGTAGACGCACCTCTACTCCAAGGGATCAGGCCGGTGACGGTCACCCCGTTGACGTGATAGAGGGGGAGTCCGCACAGCATCACCGTGTCGGGGACGATGTCGAGGATCTCGGCCGACTGCCATGTGTCCGCCACCTCGTTGCCGTGGGTGTGCATCGCCAGCTTTGGCGCGCCGGTCGTTCCACCGGTGTGAAACATCGAGGCGATGTCGTCGGGGTGGATGACACGCTCGGCGACGAGTCGATCCGCAGGCTGGCTGGTCAGCGCCTCGGCGTAGTCGATCACCGGCACCGAGACGCCGGGGGCGCCCGAACGCGTCTGGCTGATCGCCTGCCGCTGCTCTGGCGGCAGGTAGGAAGCGAGATCGATCTGGACGATCGACTCGAGGGTGTGTACGGCGTCGGCGATCGTCGCCACCCGATCCCAGATCGGAACGTTCGGGAACGGTGCGAGCGTCACCAGCACTTTGGTGGCCGCGGCGTTCATGATGTCGGCTATCACGGCGGGCTCGAGCAGCGGGTTGATCGGATTGATGATCCCTGCCGCCTCGGCGCCGAGGATCGTGAAGAACCCCTCGGGCAGGTTCGGGAGGATCATCGAGACGACATCGTCGGAGGCGACACCGAGTTCATGGAACAGGTTCGCGGTTCGAGTGATCACATCGAGGAACTCCCGGTAGGTCCATGTGACCGGGTGCTCATACCTTGCTCCCTGCAAGAAGAACTGCAGTGCCGTCGCATCCGGGTTGATCGCTGCGCCTCGGGTGACCATCTCGTACGTGTTGCCGGCCAGGTTTCGTTCCTCGATGGGAACCGCTTCAATGGCCGTGATGTCGCGTTCGGTCGTGATCATGCTCGTTTTCACTCCTTGTCCGACTCTGGGCATCAGTGCCAGTGGCGCAGCGGAAGTCCGGGCACCGGCGATTCGAACGTCACCAGGTGGGTCATGGCGAGCGAGCCGATGTACACCGTGCGCAGATCCGGTCCGGCAAACGTCACGCTGGTCGGAAACTGGAGCGTCGGTCCCACACACGCGAAGAGATCCTCCGGGGCGAGCGTGTTCGACTCGATCTTCGCGATGGCGTTCTCCAGAGCCGGTCCGTTCACATCCTCGAAGACGGCGTGGTAGTCCCCGTCGGGTGTGATGATCCCCAGGCCGTTGCGGGTGATCGGTGTCACCCAGATGTTGCCCTCGGCGTCGAATGCGAACCCGTCGACGTAGGCGCCGCGGTCCAGACCGTCGGGCCCGTACACCTCCGCATCGCCGAGGCTGCCATCCTCGTGCACCGGGAAGCGCAGGATCCGTGCCTTCATCGTCTCGGCTGCGTAGAGGTACCGCTCGTCGGCATCCATCTTGATCTCGTTGGTGAAGTAGATGCCGTCGGCGACGACACGCGGTCCCTTCTCATCCCACAGGATGATGTAGCCGTCCGGTCGCGGCACGGCAGCGGCGAGGAACCACGGGTTGGCGCGTGTCGAGACGGAGATCCACATGCGGTCCTTGCTGTCGATGAACACGTCGTTCGCCGACCCGAGGGGATGACCGTCGATCTCGTCGAGGAGCACCGAATGGTTGCCATCACGGTCCATGGTGTAGACGATGCCGTTGCCGATGTTCGCGATCGTGAAGGTCGTTCCGTCGGCGTTGAGAGCGAAACCGTTGCACTCGGGGGCGATCGAACCAACGGTGGTCATCGTCCCGTCGGGATCGATGCGGGTGAGCGCACCGCGATTATCGGGTGTCCACAGTGTTCCATCCCGTTCGGCGAGCACGTTCTCGGGACGAGCGAGACCTTCATATACGAATTGGAGCTCGGAGAGATCGAGCGTGAAGTCGTTGACCGAACCCATGTGGCACCTCTGGAAGTCGCGAATTGTTCCTGTGCATGCTACGACCGGCTCTGCGGGCATGGTGCCGAAAGAGCACCTGATCTTGCGACGGTTCGGCAAGCGAGGATGTGACACACCATCCCGCCGCCCGGTCCTGACCTCGCGCTATCGCCGAGAGGTGAGATCGGGCAGTACGATCATGGCGATGAATGCCGATCAGCGGGCGATCACAGACGGGTTCCTCTTCACGGACCTGTACCAGCTCACCATGGCGCAGGTGTATTACCGCCTTGGCGTACATGAACAAGCCGCCGAATTCGATCACTACTTCCGCTCGTACCCGGACTACGGGAAGCACCAGGCAGGGTACGCGGTCAACGCGGGACTCGAATGGCTGCTCGACTGGATGGCCGAAACCCATGTCCAGGACGCCGATATCGACTATCTGAAAACGCTGACCGGTGCTGTCGGGAAGCGGTTGTTCGCCGACGACTTTCTGCACTGGCTGCGGACGAACGGGGACTTCTCCGGGATCAGCGTCACGGCGATCCCGGAAGGGCGCATCGTCCATCGCAATGTGCCGATCACGGTGATCGTCGGTCCACTCGCCATGGCACAGGTCCTGGAAACGTCTCTCCTCAACCGCCTGAACTACCCGACACTCATCGCCACGAAGGCCTCGCGGGTGCACGAGGCAGGCCGGGGAAGACCGGTGCTCGAATTCGGGATGCGTCGGGGACCGGAACGGGGCGCCGGTGCCGGGACACGCGCCGCGCTGATCGGTGGCGCCGATTTCAGCTCCAACGTTGGCACGTCGGCGGCTCTTGGCCTTCCGGCGAAGGGGACGCACGCCCACTCGCTGATCCAGCTGTTCCTGGCCAAGGGAGAGGGCGAGATCGATGCGTTCCGAGCGTACGCGGACGTCTTTCCCGACGACTGCCTTCTTCTCGTCGACACGATCGACACGATCGAGAGCGGCATTCCCAACGCGATCACCGTCTTCGAGGAACTGCGCCGAAAGGGCCACGAGCCGCTCGGGATTCGCCTCGACTCGGGTGATCTCGCCTACCTTGCGATTCAGGCGGCCGCCATGCTGAACGCTGCCGGATTCTCGGATGCGTCCATCGTGCTCTCGTCCAACCTGGATGAGCTCGCCATCTGGCAGATCGTGTCCCAGATCGAGGGTGAGGCGCCCCGGTACGGCGTGGACGCCGACCGGCTCATCAACCGTCTCAGCTACGGAGTCGGAACCCGCCTCATCACCTCGCAGGGTGACGCGTCCCTGGATGGCGTGTACAAGCTCGTGGCGATCGAGGAGAACGGGAAGTGGATGCCGGCGATCAAGGTGTCGGAGTCACAGGCCAAGATCCCCAATCCCGGTCGCAAGCAGGTGTGGCGTCTCTACGACCGGCGGGGCACGGCGACGGCCGACGTACTGGGTACCGCCGATGAGCGCATTTCGACGGATGCACCGCTCACGCTGCATCATCCGGTCATTCCGACCGCGATTCGGCGTCTGGAGGCCGGAGCGATCTCCGAGGTGGAAGTGCTGCCGACTGCCATGGTTCGCGAGGGCAGGCGGGTATCGGAGCCACCGTCCATGGAAGAGTTGCGGAGGCGACGGATCGCCGACCTCGATCGTCTTGACCCCGGGGTGCGGCGCCTCATCAATCCGCACGTCTACCACGTATCTCTCACCGACGCGATGTGGGACCTGAAAGTCGAGCTCGTTCGTTCGCTGCGAGGGTGACAGGCCGTTCTGGAGCGGCAGGACCGTTCCCGCCGGGTGCTACGAGTTCGAGAGGGCCCGCCAGATCTTCTCCGAGGTGAACGGTGGCTTCGTCAGCCGGACACCCACGGCGTCGTAGATGGCGTTGGCGAGGGTGGGGATCGGAGCGTTGATACCAATCTCCGCGATGGACTTGGCCCCCATCGGTCCTGTGTCCTCATACGTATCGACCAGGATCACGTCCATCGGAGGCATGTCCGTCGATGCGGGGATCTTGTAGCGGCCGAGGTCCGGGTTGCGCATGCGGCCGTACTTGTCGAAACGCATCTCTTCCATCAGCGCATACCCGATTCCGTTTGCGAGTGCCCCTTCGACCTGTCCTTCGGCAAGGTGCGGATTGATCGGTGTGCCACAGTCTGCTGCGGCGACATAGTTCACGATCCTCAGCTTGCCGGTCTCGACATCGATGGCAACCTCCGCGAACGATGCGAGGAACGGCGGCGGTGACACATCGGCGACGAACGACGCAGTCGCTCCGATCTGGAACTGGTTCACACCGTAGAGAGAGCGCAGGCCAACGTCGGAGAGCGTGACAGCCCTGCCGTCCTGCGTGACCACACTGCCGTCGACAAGCTGGAGTTCGTCGATACCGACCTTGAGCATGGCCGATGCGACGTCGACGATCTGGGAGCGAACCGTCTTTGCCGCACGCACGACGGCAGAGCCGGATACGTAGGTTGTCGAGGATGCGTAGGCACCGACGTCGAAGGGGGTGACGTCGGTATCAGAGGACAGCACCAGGATGTCGGAGAGCGAGACACCGAGCACTTCTGCAGCCATCTGGGCGAGGATGGTGTCCGAGCCGGTTCCCAGATCCGTTGCACCGATGAGGAGGTTGAACGAGCCGTCGTCGTTCATCTTGATGGTTGCCGCGGCCATGTCGACGGCGGGTATGCCGGATCCCTGCATATGGATCGACATGCCGACGCCGTGGATCCAGGGTCCTTCACGACGTCGTGCTCCACGTTTGTCGGACCAGCCGATGCGTTCGGCGCCGATCTCGATGCATCGGTCGAGACCACAGCTTCCAACGGTCTGCGGCACCCCTTTGCGCCCCTCGCCGAGCTCTTCGAAGATCGGACTGGTCTCTCCGGACCGGATGTGGTTGATGCGCCGCAACTCGAGAGCGTCCATACCCAGCTTCTCGGCGAGCATGTCGATCGACGTCTCCAGTGGGAAGACTCCCTGGGTCGCCCCGTAGCCCCGGTACGCACCCCCGACGGGAAGGTTCGTGTAGATACCGCGGGCGGAGAAGCGCACATTCGGCGCCTTGTTGTACATCGGCAGGGTCTTGGAGCCCGTGTTGGAAACGACCGTCAGATTGTGGGCGCCGTAGGCTCCGGTGTTCTCCAGCGCTTTCATGTCCACGGCCTGGAGATGCCCGCCCTCGTCGGCGGCAAGCCGGACAGTCACCCTCATGGGGTGCCGGGTCCGAGACGCGTAGAACTCCTCCGCTCTGGTGTATTCGAGACGGCTTGGCTTGCCGGTCCGCAGCGTGACGAGACCGACCAGATCTTCGATGAGGACCTCCTGCTTGACACCGAACCCGCCACCGATGCGTGGCTTGATGACGCGGATCCGACCTGCGGGTATTCCCAGAACACGAGCCATGATCCTGCGTACGTGGAACGGCACCTGCGTGCTCGTGTACAGCACCAGGCGGCCGTTGTCATCGAGGTAGGCGACCGAGATGTGTGTTTCGAGTGGAACGTGCTGTGCGTAGTGGGTCTCGCCGGTGAATTCGACCGACGCGAAGGCGTCGGCGATCGCCTTGTCGACGTCCCCGACGTTTGCTTCGACCGCTCCCGCGATGTTGTGCTCTGCATCCCAGATTCCCGAGGCGTCGGGTTCGTCGTGAATCACCGGAGCGTGATCGGCCATGGCTGCATCGATGGAGAGGACAGGTTCCAAAGGCTCGTAGTCGACGTTGATCGACTTGAGAGCCTGGTAGGCGATATCGCGCGAGGTCGCGGCGACGGCGGCCACACGATCGCCGACGAAGCGGACCTTCTCATCGAACATGCGGTTGTCGTACGGGGAGGGCTCGGGGTGTCCCTGGCCGGCCGTCGTATAGCGCACGGTGGGGGTGTTGGCATGCGTCAGAACGAGTGCCACGCCTTCGAGTGCCTCGGCCTGTCGGGTGTCGATGGTCTTGATGCGGGCATGCGCATGCAGAGAGCCGAGCACGGCGATGTGCAGCATGCCGGGAAGATCGAGGTCGCCGGCAAACACCGGCTTTCCGGTGACCAGCGCCTCGCCGTCGACTCGTCGCTCACTGTGCCCGACGACGTTGAACCTGTCAGCCATCCGTGGCCTCCCGCATCCTGGCTGCGGCGAGCTGCACCGCTTCGATCGGTTTGACGTATCCGGTGCAGCGACACAGGTTGCCGCGGAGCGCCGCGCGGATATCGGCCTCGGAAGGATCGGGTGTGTGATCGAGCAACGCGGCCGCACTGATGAGCATCCCCGGAGTGCAGAATCCGCACTGGACGGCCCCCGTATCGAGGAAGGCGGTCTGGAGAGGATGCAGCGTCCCTTCCGGGGCGAGCCCTTCCACGGTGAGAACTCTCGTGCCTTCTGCTGCCGGAGCCGGGAAGTCGCAAGAGGTGATGGCTCGCCCGTCGACGAGCACGGCACAGGTACCGCAGTCACCGTTGTCACAACCGTTCTTGACGCCTTTGAAACCCAGTCTTCTCAGTAGATCGAGCAGACTCTCGCCGGCGCCCACCGGTTCGTCGAACGACTGATCGTTGACGGTGAATCTCATGCGTACACCTCGTCACCGGCGGTCTCGGCGAGGCAACGGCGCACCAATACCTCCGTCAGGTGGCGCCGGTAGTCGGCGCTCGCGCGGGGATCGCTGCGCACTTCGACACTCTCCATGGCCTGCTTCGCAGCCTGGTCGATGGTTTCGGCGTCGAGGCGGTGGCCGACGAGGGCGGACGAGGCTTCGCTCATCACGACGGCCAAGGCCGGCCGCTCTCCGACGACGACCCTGGCCCAGGAGAGGACATCGGCTTCGAGGCGAATTGCGCAGGCAACGTTCAAGATGGCGAGGTCGTAGGTCGTGCGGGCGAACTTCCTGAAGGCGGCTCTTCCGGTGTCGCGGTCGAGATGGACTCCGGTCACGACCATGCGGGTTCTGTGTCTGCGTGTCGAATAGAAGTCCGTCAACGGCATCTGGTGATGGGCACCGTCGTAGAGCGAGATCTTCGCGTCGATGGCGAGGAGAACGGGCACGACGTCGGAGAGCCTGCCCCGTGCCAGGTGCCCACCGATCGAGGCGGCGTTGCGGTGCAATGGGGACGCGACCTGGGCGAACATCGTAGGGAGCACGCCGGACCAGATGTCGGCAAAGGGCTCGTAGTCGAGTACCTCGGTCAGCGTTGTCGACGCTCCGATATGGAATCCCGCGTCGTCGGCGGTGATTCCCCCGAGACCAGCACGTGAAAGATCGACGAGCGTGGTGACATCGGCCGGAGGATGCACGGTGAGATCGGTACCGCCGCCGACCAAACGGGCGCTTTCGCCCGACTTCTGCAGCGTCGCGAACGCCTCCTCGACGGATGCAGGGCGGAGGTATTCGGTGAACATGCCTTCGCGAGCCTAGTTGTCCTTCCAACGGAGGTGAACACAACGAGGTCATGAGTGTCTGGTGTGCGCGTTGGCTGTGGGGCCGCGTGGTATTGGATGTGAGGAAAAGCCGTCGAGGTCGTCATTGCGTCGCGGATTCGAGGAACAGGGTCGCCGGTCGGTTACGGCTTTGCCCAGTCCGGGAGCGTGACTTCCTTCCAGTTGTCGTAGCTCCAGTCGTTGTCCAGCAGCGGGAACATCGGCGGGCGAAGATACTCGAGCCGTGAGTCGAAGCCGTAGTGCCGATACTTGATGTAGGACGCAATGGCACCGACGTTGCGGGTAGCGATGGATCCATTGGTGTAGAGGTGCGATTCGGACGGAGCGTATCCGCTGAATCGCCAGCGATCGTACTGAGCCAGGAGCGCTCCGTTGATGTACATGTTGCGGTCGTCTCCGACCGCGTTGTGATTGATGACGATCTCGTCGGAGGCCACGAGACCCAGGATGTCCTGCGAGTTCGGGTCGTCGTAGTAGGTGTCGGCGTTGATGATGAGGTTCTTTCGTGAGGCCGCCGAGCCCGCATACATCGTCAACGACCCGCGCAGAATCGAATCCGTGAAGCCGTCGCCGTCTTGGTCCACGCCAACGGGCGCGTACCGGTCGCCCACGATGAGGTGTTGGTTGGCCCACAGCGTCCCGCTGTCGGGTATGTCGAACGTGCCGTACAGGGTCCATCCGGCCGACGACGACTGAGCCTCCGTCCACCACCACGTCTCGCTCTGTGCGGTGGTCGACTTCAGGATTCGGAGCTTTCCCACGCCTCCACTCACGTAGGCATGCACCAGCCACGCGGTTGCGTCCGCGTCATCGAGACAGATGCCGCTGCCGCCGCAGGCCGTGTTCTTCACCAAGTCGAGATCGTCCCAGAAGTCATTGAAGTCGAGCGGCTGCGGATACGCATCGCGGATGTCGTTGAAGCTTCCGGTCGGGGAGCTCTCCCATCCTTCGGCGCCGTCTGCCCAAACTGCAGGGGCGGAGGTGATCTTGCCTTCGGCGAACACGTCCGCGTGAGCCGTCGTGTCGCCGGCGAAGGAGATATCCCCGCCGGCATAGATCTTGCCGTACGTCTCTGCGTAGGCACCGTATGACAGGTCGGTTTGGACTGCCCGGTAGAACTCCGACAGGGCGGTGGCGTGGATGCCGGCGGTGATGGCGCGACGCTGCACCGACGATCCTCGCTTTCCGACCACGAGCGCGTTGACCGGGCCGTCGAGCGGGGGAGTGATCTCGATCAGAATACTGATGTCGCTCTTGGTTCCCGTGTCGTCCAGCACCGGATGCACGTACCAGGCAGGATCGGTATCCGGCGTGCCGTCTCCATCCCGATCGGGGTTGAGGTAGGACCACGTCTCACAACCGGTGAACCAGGCGTGACCCGGCTGCACGATCTGTCCGTACTCCGTGGCGGTGGCGGTATCGCAGCGCCGGGCTCGCTCCGCTTCATCCACCCAGTGCAGGTAGTAGAGGGGGTCGATGGTCAGCTTCGCGGCGTACCGGTCCAGCATCGCCTCCGCTCCCGCGACGATGACATCTTCCCGTTCCTGCACGCGTGCCTGCTCGTACTGGATCGTGGCTTCCTTGAAGAGAGCGACGATGATCAGGCCCACGAGGAGGAGCAGCATGGTCACGGTCACCACGGCGATGCCGGCTTCATTGCGGTCAGTCGACGGCATTGCGCAATCTCACCTCCTCATGGAGGACCAGCGGATTGAGTCCTATGTTCGCCGAGTAGGCGATGTGGAGATCGACAACGATCAGCGGGGCATCACACCTGGTCGCCTCGGCCGAGCTGTCACAGGAGGCAATCTCCGTGCGGGTGGCGGGGCTGCCTACCCAATGCACTGCCCGGAACGCCGGTCCTACGGACAGGTAGGGATCTGCCACCACGTTCTCGATCAGGGTCGAGGTGTGATGGACCACGGCGTCGTTGAACGTGTAGTCGGGGGCTACCGACGACGTATCCGCCGTGTAGACCGTCTCCTGGAGGTCGCAGGTTCCTCCGCTGACTCCATTCGTGCAATTGACCAGTTCGTAGACGTATTTCTCCGGCGCCGGGTGGGGAGCGAGCCGGTCGCTGTAGAAGACAAGGCGGTTCCATGCGATCTCTTGGATGGGGCGACTCGATGGAGCGCTCGTGGGCGCGGAGGACTGGCGGAGCTCGATGACGAGGGAATCGAGCACCGGGCGCGCATCGCGCTGCACCTGGGCCATGGCAGACTCGCGCGCGACATCCTTCAAGAGGCCGCTGGCGACCGTCGCAACCGACGCAAGGGTGAGAGAGGTGATTGCCACGGCGATCACCATCTCGACCACGGTGAAGCCCTCGTCCCGTCCTCGGAGTGTGAGCGGTTTCATGGCGCCGGACAGGTCAGGGTGGAATATGTGGACCACACTGTGTGAGTATCTGAATACACCCGGAGCCTGCTGGTCGTCTTGGTCGAGCCGTCCAGGCAAGCCTTCGTGACCGTCCAGTTGCCCGAGCTCACGGCAGCCGAGCCTTCTCCGTTGGTATTCGGGTAGATGAGGATGACGTCATCGGGGTTGCCGAATCTGGGCAGGTACTCGTAGTGCTCCACACCCGAGTTGGAGTCGGTGAATGTGATCAGTCCGTAGCCCGACGGTGTCGCGAGCGTCATGGTAAGTGTCATGTCGGTCGACACGACCAGGGTCTGTGTCTGCGACACGTGACCGAACGGCGATGTCGCGGTGACCGTCACCGACACGGGGGTTCCCTCTACGAAGCGGGCTACCTCACCGTTCTGGTCGGTGGTCAGCGTCGTTGTGACGGTGGGCTCGTCAATGGTCACCTGAACGCCGCGAATGGGAACAGCCTGGGCATCTTTCGTAAGCACCGTCAGGGTGGAGCCGACGGCCACGGTCAGAGTGAAGGACTCGGTGTGGTCCAATGAGTCCGGGTAGCCCGAAGGTACGGTCACGGGAGAGCGATCGACTTGGGAGTAGCCGTTTGCCAAGACGGAGAACGAGTAGCTTCCCGGGACGAGCGGCGCTCCGGACGCCTCGGTGATGTCCCAGCCGCTGCCGTTCCATTCGGTGGAGGTTTCGGTGAACGTTACAACTCCGAGCGGCTCGGTGAGGGTCAGGGTGGCCGGCCCCCCGACGGGTGAGCCGTCCGCCTCGTCGTACATCTTGACGTGGAGGACGGTGGGTTGGTAGAGGCGCAGGGTCATGGTTGCGCTTTCGCCCGCCACCAGGTGGACTCGCTCCGCCTCCGTACCGATATCACCCGGATGGATTCGCCACCCGCCGGATTCGAGAGAAGCCATCGAGCCGCCGAGCCTGCCGTAGTAGTAGTAGTCGACTCCTGAACTGGAGCTTGGATCCAGGCCCGCGAAGACTTGGGTGGCGTCGACGGTACCGGGAAAGGCGATGAAGCTCGTGTCCTCGACCAGGTACATCTTGGGATACGGGAGAATGCTCGCCGGCAGGCCGTCCGGTTCGACCTTCACCAGGTTGACCGTGATGTTTCCCGTGCTTTCGCCAGCCGCCAGCGACGGCGGAGCAATGATCGTTGTGATCTTGATCGGATCGAAGCCGCTCTGCGCGCGACTGACCGTCACGGTGACCTGCTTGAAGTCGATGCCCGAGTCGTAATGGCCTTCAACGCCATCACCGCCTTGGGGGATGACGTCTTGCCCTGCGTTGATGCTGCCGAAGTAGGAGATGTCCGTCTCGACGGTGAAGTCCAACCCTCTGATGGTCACCGTCTCCGTCTGCTGCAGAACTCCGGACGGCAGGCCCGAGACATATCCGACGTCCGCATAGGAGAGGCTGCGCACTTCTTCGATACGACCCTGGGCGAGGTTCGAGGCGATCGTGACGAGGGATGACTTGTTCAGGAGGTTGAGCCCACTGGAGATTGGGCCAACGGTCATGACGATGACAACCCCGAGGATTGCCGACGCGATCGCGATCTCGACCAAGGTGAAACCGTGGTCGGACTGGGCATCCGATTTCATATGGTGTGCATCGGTTGTTGCGTCGTTTCGCTTGAGGCCCGTTTGCGGGTTGTTGGGCATCGTGACGAAGTGACTAGTGCTTGTGCCGCCAGGTCCCCGAACCCTGGGCTCAGGGATGCCCACAGGGTATCTACGAGCCCAGGGTTCGCCGGTACCTCACCTAGAGTGCCGCCATGGTCGGTTTCGAACTGAACGGTGCGACAGTCGAGGTGCGTGACGACCATCCACACCTGCTCGCGGCGCTCCGCGAAGAGCTCGGGGTCACCTCACCCAAGGACGGGTGCTCGCCATCGGGGCAGTGTGGCGCGTGCACGGTGCTGGTGGACGGCAAGGCTCGCGTGAGCTGTCAGCTGCAGCCGGAGAAAGTTGCCGGTCGCTCGGTGACGACACTCGAAGGGCTGGATCCGGACGAGCGCACCCGATTCGCAGACGCCTTCGCCGCCCACGGGGCTACCCAGTGCGGCTTCTGTACGCCGGGAATCATCATGCGTTCGAAAGCCCTCATCGACAAGAAGGGCTCGGCGCTGTCTCGCGACGATCTGCGACGTCACCTCGGTGCCAACTTGTGCCGCTGTACCGGCTACATCAAGATCTTCGATGCGATCGAGGCAGTCGCCCGCGGTGAGGAACCGGTGGTCGTCGCGCCGCGCGGACTCGGTTCGGTCAGGATCAAGTACGAAGCGAGAGAACTCGCTCTCGGAGAGCGCGGATATGTCGACGACATGCGGATGGCCGGCCTGCTTCACGGCGCTCTCCGCCTTGCCGATCATGCCCGAGCAGACGTGCTGCGGATCGACACGTCCGCCGCGGAAGCTCTCGATGGTGTCGTCGCCGTGTACACCGGGAGCGATGTGCCGGGGGAGCTGAGGGTCGGGCTGATCCACAAGGACTGGCCGGTGTTCATACCCGAGGGAGGAAGGACCTCGTACCTCGGTGACGTGCTCGCGATCGCCGTGGCGGAGACCAAGGACGTCGCCGAGCGGGCCGCAGGACTCGTGGACGTGGAGTATCACGTCCTGGCACCATTCACCGACCCGAAGAAGGTGCTGTCTTGCTCTGAGAACGCGGTATGGGGGCTGGAAGGCAACGTGTTGTCCGTGTCGGCATACCAACGCGGCGACACGGAAGCGGCGCTGGCGTCGAGCAGCCATGTGGTCCATGAGGTCTATCAAACGCAGCGAGTCGAACACGCATTCCTGGAACCCGAGTCCACACTGGCCGCACCTCAACCGGATGGCACCTTGAAGGTGTGGTCGGGTGGCCAAGGTGTGTGGGACGACCGCGACCAGATCGCGGGCCTTCTCGACTTGCCGCGCGAGTCGGTGGTGGTCGAGCTGGTCTCCAACGGTGGAGCGTTCGGTGGCAAGGAGGACATGTCGAACCAGGGCCAGACCGCACTGGCGGCATGGCTCCTGCAGAGGCCGGTCAAGTGCACTCTGACGCGAGAGCAGTCTCTGCTGATGCACGCGAAGCGGCATCCGATCCGACTTGAGTACTGGGTCGGCTGCGACGACGATGGCCGCTTGACGGCGGTCAGGGCGAAGTTGCTGGGAGACTCCGGTCCCTATGCGTCGGTGGGCATGAAAGTCCTCGAACGTGCCGCCGGCCATGCAACCGGCCCGTACGTGGTCCCGAACGTGGACGTCGAGTCGATCGCCGCACGCACGAATAACCCCGTGTGCGGTGCTTTTCGAGGTTTCGGTGCCAACCAGGCGCAGTTCGCCATGGAAGGTGCTCTCGATCGTCTCGCGGAGATCGTCGGGATCTCGGGGCTCGAGATACGTTTTCGCAACGTGGTTCGACCAGGATCCATGTGGGGTCCCGGCCAAGTCATGGACGACGGATGTCGAGGAGCCGAAGCGTGCCTGGAGGCAGTGAGAGACGGGTATGAGCGTGCCCGAAAGGGGGGCAAAGCTGTCGGCATCGGCCTCGCCTTGAAGAACTCTGGTCTCGGGAACGGATACCGGGAAGTCTCCAAGGCGGTGGTCAGGTTCGAGGAGGACGGAAGGGTCGAGGTACGGCACGGCTGGACGGAGATGGGCCAAGGGGTCCATACCGTTGCCCAACAGGTCGCCGCCGAGGAATTGGGTATCGATACGAGGCTGATCCGAGTCGTTGTCGATACCACTCGAGAACTCGGAGATGGACAGACAACGGGGAGCAGGGGCACGCTCCTCGGAGCCGGCGCCATCCGAGACGCCTGTCGGGCAGCCGACGAGGGCGGGAGACGGGTGGGGGTCGACTACCAGGGCGAATACGTCGTCGATTGGACCGAATCGTTCGATTCGGGCGTCGAGCATCCGGTGATCCACTCGGCTTTCGGGTACGCGGCACAGGTGGTCGTCATCGACCGGGAATCAGGTGTGATCGAGAAGGTGATCGCCGCGCACGACGTCGGACGTGCCGTGAACCCGATGCTCGTGGAAGGTCAGATCGAGGGTGCAGTCCACATGGGTCTCGGCTATGCGCTGTCGGAGGACTTCCCGGTCGACGAGGAGGCTCGACCGATCAACATGACCTTGCGGAGCCTCGGCATTCTTCGTGCCAAGGATATGCCATTGGTCGACGTGATCATTGTGGAAGTACCCCAGCCGAATGCCCCATACGGCATCAAGGGTGTAGGAGAGATCGGCCTGGTTCCGACCGCCCCCGCAATCGCGGCAGCGATGCACGATCGCGATGGCGTGTGGCGGTCCGTGCTGCCGATGACCAGCTGAACCGGTCGCTGCCTCGAAGAGGCGAATGTGCACAGGTTCTTCTCCGTGCTCCTTGTTCTGTTCCCCGTCGAGTCGGGAGACAAGACACATGACTCCGAGCGGGTACAGCGGCACCGTTCACGAGGACGCAGGACGAAGGCGCAGTCGTGTGCTTCCTCGATGACGGGGATGTCGCGAGGAGTGCTCCCGGTCTTCGGGACGGCGCAACGGTCGATGGTCGAGGCACTGGTGCCTCGACCGGCGACCTCGGCGGTGTTCTGCCGGCCAGGGACGCCGCTTGCTGCGTTCTCCGCCTCGACGCACCTGCAGCGCCTTTGTTGTGCGGCCTTGTGACCAGACGCCCCTGCCTCGGCATCGACACCCCGAACGTTGCCGGCCAAGGTACTGATATGGGGTGGTCGGTCAAGTTGGGGCGGTTTGGGTGGG
>JAACED010000040.1 GCA_011682695.1 Gammaproteobacteria bacterium | reverse complement strand
ACAAGGGATCCCGGCCGTGGGCGCTACTGGGATCGAACCAGTGACCTCTGCCGTGTGAAGGCAGCGCTCTCCCGCTGAGCTAAGCGCCCGTGCCGAGGCATACTACCTACCATGCACCAGGCTCCAACACCGATGTCACGAGCAGAATTCGAATCCGTCGTCGACGCTGCCCTCGACGAGATCCCCGAGGACATTCTCGACCAGATCGAGAATCTGGCCGTCGTCGTGGAGGAACGACCCCCGGGGAACGAAACAGGCCTTCTCGGACTCTACGAAGGTGTCTCCCTGGCCGAGCGCGGCATCGACTACTCGGGATACCTCCCGGACAAGATCACGATCTTCCGCCGGCCCCATCTCGAACTGGGACTTTCAGGTTCAGACCTGCGAGCCGAAATCAGAATGACAGTGCTGCACGAGATCGCGCACCATCTCGGCTTCGACGAGCGTCGCCTCCATGAACTCGGGTGGGATTAGGTCCTGCGCGTACGCGGAACTCCCGCCTTTCGCAGCACATCGGCCGGAACGCCAATCTGCCGCCAGGCCGAATAACTGATCCCTTTTCTCTCCGAGTAACTCTTCGCCACCTCGATGAACCCTGCCTCAAAAACGGCCACATCGGCAGACTCGGATACCGCACTGAGCGCCTGCTCGGCCTCGATACGCTGCTGGATGAGTTCGACCTTCCTCAAAGGGTCCTCTTCGACTGCGATCTTGCCGTCCAAATTGTCGAGCTTACGCTGCAACGATTCGCGCGTAATGGGCCGACCAGGACGGCGGCTTCCGAGTGCCTCGAGATACCCTTTGACCATCCGGCTCTCTCTCCGACCCTGAGCTAACGCCGCCTTGTGCTCCTCCGACATCGCCATTGTCAGTCCTCCTCAGCTTGCCTAACTGCATCCTGCCACATCACGGGGGCGTTGGCGAGACCATCGGTGCACAATGGTGACACCAATACCTCTCCGCAGACTCTGTTCTCAGGACTCCAATCATCCGCACGGCAGGTGCTCTGCCATCCCAAAAGGTGACTCCACGGATGAGATCACGAAGCTCGTATCGCAAATGGTGGGTATTCCCACGGACAAGGCGCTGCAGGCAGTTGAAACAGTCCCTGGTTTTCCCAAAGACAGGCTTCCCGGATCCCTCTTTGAACAACCCGCAAGTTTCCTCGAAGGAAGAGCAGGCGGCATCGCCCATGCTCTCGGTGGACTTGCCAAGGGTCTCGGAGACACGTTCGCTATTTGGCTCGGTTCAAACCGCTCGATAAACAGACCGGCCATACTGTGTTCATGGGATGGATCTACGCCGCCATCGTCCTCTTGGCCATGGCACTCCTGGCAGGAGCGCTCTACGGCATGCACACCCTCGCCGTTTGGGCGGACCGCCGCGGCTGGATCACCTATCGAAGCAAGCGAGGACCTGAGGGAATCACCAAGATCTACGATCCGAGGATCGACTACGCGATCCAAGAGACCCGTACTGGTGAGTTCCGCTCGGTCGACAACGAGTCGGGCCGTCTCGACGACTCCGACACGTCTCCTTTCCAGGATCGGGGCACGCCCGGGATCTGACCTACGCCGGCGAACATGTCCGCAGACCAATCCCGGCTGATCCGCCACCGATACTCCAATTCTCGGACAGCCGTACACCCCCAATGAACTGGGACTTTTCGCTGGTACATGCCGGCCTGCAAAGGTGACCTTGGTTATCGATAGTCCGGAGCATTGCTGTAAACTTCACCTTGAAAACGGACCCAGCCTCAGCTCCTCATTGTTCGCACGGACTTCCCGAGAGTTCATTCTCTCCGCCCGCATGAGCGACTGTTGTGACATCAGACACCGGCCCGATCGGCAAGCCTTTCAGAAAGTGGGATTTCATGAGGCGCGACAGAGAACTCCCCTCAATCGGATTCTTGAGTACCTATCCACCCACACAGTGCGGGTTGGCGACATTCACGGCCGCCTTGCGCGGCGCCATTGCGGACACACGCGGCTCAGACGAAGGGCTCGGCGTCGTGAGCTTGGTGGACGAGCGGCTCGACAAGACCCGACCAGAAGTCGTGTACGAACATCTCAACGGCGACCATACGTCCTTGCGAAGTGCGATCGAAGCACTGAACTCCTTCGACGTGGCGTTTGTCCAACACGAGTATGGGATCTACGCCGGACCCGACGGCAGCGAGGTCCTCGACCTGCTCTCAGGCCTCGAAGCCCCGGCAATCGTCACGCTCCACACCGTGCTCAGCCAACCCAGACCCAACCAACGGTCGATCCTGGAACAGGTCGTTGCCATGACGGAATGGGCGATCGTGATGAGCCATACTGCCAGACGGCGGCTCATCAACGGCTACCGGGTCGACCCGGCAAAGGTGCGAATGATCCCACACGGAGCGACAGTCGATCTGGGTGGCCCGTCCTTGGCGAACGGGACCCGACCTGTGGTACTTACGTGGGGCCTCATAGGGCCGGGCAAGGGTTTGGAGACGGCGATCGATGCCTTCGCGAGCCTTCGAGACCTTCGTCCCCTTCCCCGCTACGTCATTCTCGGCGAGATGCATCCCAAGATCCGCGCCTCCCAGGGCGATGCGTACTTCAAAGGGCTCGCCGCCCAGGTCCATGATCTCGGACTGGATGATGTCGTCCAGTTCGACACCCGGTATCCCGACACCGACACGCTTGCCATCGCAGTCCGTCAAGCCGATCTGGTCGTGCTTCCCTACGAGTCCACCCAGCAGGTCACATCGGGTGTACTGGTGGAAGCTATCGCGGCAGGGAAGCCGGTTGTCGCAACCGCCTTCCCCCACGCCGTCGAACTCCTGGGTACCGGTGCCGGGATCGTCGTTCCACACCACGATCCGACCGCGCTGGCGGCCGCCCTCAGAAGGGTGTTGACCCATCGTTCCTTGGCAGCCCGAATGACCTGGAAGGCACGCCTCATAGGTTCGACCCTCTTCTGGCCCACGATCGCCCGCCAATACGATCGCTTGGCGACCAAGCTGGCCACACGGCACCTGGCGGCCCAGACTCTCACCACAGCCGAACGTCCGCTCGAGATCGTGAATGCCCCGTCATCGACGGTTGGAGTCTCGTTCAGTCACCTCACGTCGGGAGAGCACTCCGTGCGATCGGACTCTGCGCCCGGCCAGAGCCTCGCCGGTCCTCTACCGGCTCCTCGTTTCGATCATCTGCGACGGATGACCGATCGGCTGGGCCTCTGGGAGCACGCTCGCTACACGGTCCCGCGCACCGAGCACGGCTACTGCACCGACGACAACGCCCGGGCACTGATCGTCATCAGTCGCCGGCCGAGCCCGTCACGGGATCTCGTCGAGCTGGCCAAGATCTATCTTGCATTCCTCCAGCACGCTCAACTGCCCGATGGCGGCTTCCACAACCGCCGCAACCCAGACGGATCCTGGGCGGACGAGGTGGGTTCCGGCGACTCCCAGGGACGGGCTCTCTGGGCACTGGGATCTGTGGCCCATCGCGGCCCGGCATCATGGATGCGCGAAGTTGGATTGGCCATGTTCGACAGACAACGAGGTTTCCACTCGCCCTCTCCACGAGCGAACTCGTTCGCCGTACTGGGAGCAACCGAGGTGTTGCTCTCATCACCCGACCATCGCCACGCTCGCCATATTCTGGAGCAATGCGCCGACCGTCTCCTCCTGCCGAATGATACCCGCTGGCCATGGCCGGAAGAACGGCTCGCTTACGACAACGCTCGCCTGCCGGAGGCTCTTATCGCCGCAGGGTCACTGCTCCCCGACGACGGTCTTGTCGATGCCGGCCTCCACCTGCTCGAATGGCTGGTGGCCACGGAAACGCTCGACGGCCACTTCAGTTTCACCCCGGTGGGCGGATGGGCGCCGGATGAGCCTCGGCCGGGCTTTGACCAGCAGCCCCTGGAGGCGGCTGCCATGGCCGATGCGTGCAGCCGGGCGTGGTTCCTGACCGGGGAGAGTCGGTGGAAGGAACGCGTCGAACGGGCGGCTCGCTGGTTCATGGGTGCCAACGACACCGGGGCGGCTCTCTACGACCCGCAAACCGGGGGATGCGGCGATGGCCTGGGTCCGAATCACATCAACCTGAACCAGGGAGCCGAGTCCACGCTGGCCGCCCTGGCCGCGCTTCAACAAGCAGAACTGGTTGGTGGACCAAGGTGCGCCGGTTGCACGATCCGTGACTTGATCGCCCCAGTCGCCTAGGCTCTGGTTCCGCGTTCCAAGGTTCAACACATGACGCGGACCGTCAGAAGCAAGCAAACCAGTACATGAACCCAATTCCCGTCACGCGAACCGCGGTGCACTTCACCCCCGATCCGAGTCGCGTGATCAGCAAGCCATTCATACCGGGTGAGCGCATCTTTCCGGACGGACAATCACGGGCCGCGCTCGTCATCGAGCGGATCCTGGCCATGCCGGAAGCCGAGGTGGTGTCGACTCTCAGGACCACACGAGACCAGTTCGCACACCGACACAGGAACCTGACCGCCACCCTCGAACAGAACTTCGAGATCGTGGCCCACCACATCGACGACCCGGATGACCTCTCCCAGGACCGCCGGCACCTCATCGGCGCCTACTTCACTCACGAGTATTCGATCGAAGCGGCAGGCCTCGACAACCCGTCACTCGTCCCCGCACCCGACCAATCCGGCCTCAAACCCGGAGAACAGCGTTTTGTGATGAGCTTGCGGGCGGTCGGAGAGGGTCATATCTCTTCCATCGAGTTCCGCTCGGGCGTGATCAACTCGCAGACAAACATCACCGTCGATGAGCCCACCCGCTACACGGCCACCGGACACCGCAGCGCCCCGATCTACGACAACCAGATCTTCCGCACAAAGCTCGAGGAGATGGGCACTTTCAACGAGATCGCAAGCCGCGTCCTCGACCCACTCCCCCCACAGTTCACGCTCGAAGAGCTCGAGGCCTCCATTCGGTATCTCGACCAGCAGGGAATTCGCCAGTCGATCTCGGCACTGACGACGCAGACGATCCATTGGCTGGCCGCTTCGAACTACGAGACCACCTTCGCGAAAGAGTCGCAGATCTCGGAACGAGTGCTCTTTCCGACCGGACCGACCGAGAGCCACGGCATGGAAGACGCCCGTTTCGTCCGGTTCACGAACGTCGACGGCTCGGTGCTCTACTACGGGACCTATACGGCGTTCAACGGCTTCCAGATCCTGCCACAGCTCATCGAGACCCCGGATTTTGTCACGTTTCGGATCGCCACCCTCAATGGACCCTGCGCCCAGAACAAGGGCATTGCGCTCTTCCCCCGGATGATCGACGGCCGCTACGCGGCTCTCGCCCGGCACGACAACGAGAACAACTACCTCATGATGTCGGACAGTGTGCGGTTCTGGTTCGAGACCGAGAAGATTCAGGAACCCGAGCGACCGTGGGAACTCATGCAACTCGGCAACTGCGGTTCGCCGCTGGAGACCGAGGCCGGATGGTTGGTACTCACCCATGGTGTGGGACCGCTCCGCCGTTACACGATCGGAGCCATCCTGCTCGATACCCAAGATCCCTACCGGGTCATCGGTCACCTGGACGAGCCGCTGTTAGAACCAAACGAGAACGAACGCGACGGGTACGTTCCCAACGTCGTGTACTCGTGTGGAGGCATAATCCACGGCAACGACCTCGTGCTTCCCTACGGCTTCTCGGACGTCGGAGCCGGCATTATCGCGGTGTCGCTCGACGATCTGCTCACACGGCTCACGGAGAAGTAGTCGCTCAAGTCCTTCGATAGCGACGGTAGAGACGCGGAAGGTGCATACGAGGGAGAGCGAGGAACTCCTTCGGTTCGATATCGATCCACTCGTAGTCGTCAGGAGCGGCAACGGTGTCGATGCCGGCGAACGCCTTCACCACCTTCACGGCCGGCTTGGGTGACCCGTCGGCGCGCCACAGCCCGAACGAACGCTCGTGCACCGCAACGTCGAGAGGCCGATTGGCCCAGATGGCCGGGACGTAGTCCGTGTAGCACCAAAACATGGCACCAGTGCAGCCCGCTTCCTGCAGAGCGGACAGGGCTCGTTTCGCGAAGGTGGCCGCGGTCTCCTCTTCGACGAGTGCGCAGGAGCTCTCACGCCGGGCTCGCTCCCCATCCGGATCGGCCCGACGGTAGGTTGGCAGGCCGAACTCGGAAAAGAGAACGTCGTGGCCTTTTCCCAGCCAGCGGGTCAGATGGGCCAGGAAGGGCAACACGTGCTCATCCGTAGGACCCTCCGCCCACCGAGCGTAGATCGGATACCCGTGCATCGTAAGGATATCGCAGACGTCCACGGCCTCCCCCGGACCGAGCATGCGATCCTCTTCCAGGTCCTCCATGTGTAAGCCGATCGTGACGAGAACCGCCGGATCGACCGCACGGATCGCCGCGGTCATTCGCCGTAGCCAGTCCCGGGCCGACGACCGGCTCGGTGGTATCACGCAGTTCGAGTTCTCGTTGCCGAGGTCCCACGCCAACACGGCATCGTGACCGGCCAGCGCAGCCGCCGCCTCTCCCGCCAACAGCGCCTGTGCCCGACCGATCTCTGGATCGGTGTACCAGTTTCGCAAACCGGCTCCGGTGAGTCTTCCCCCTGACACCACCCGGAACCGGCCGTTGCCTTCGGATCCCCCAAGCGCCCACGCCGGGATCCAGTTCACCCCGCTCATGTGACCGGTGAAGAGCGTGGGCATGACGGCCAGACCCTCTCCTGCGGCCAGGTCCGCCACCGTGATCAGCCGATCCAGCATCCCAACATTCACGCTCTTCGGGACCGGCTGGAAATCCTCCCAGGTCAGGAACACCCGTACCGAGTCGAAGCCGGCGTCGGCAATCCGTGTGAAGTCGGTGCCAACTTCCGCGGCGTCGAAGTCTGTCCACCATCCCATCGCGGTACGAGCCGGCCAGTAGTTGACACCCACCCGAAACGGTTCGCTCCGATCCGACGATTCTGATTCAGCGGACATTGCTTCCTCTTGCCCGTCGCTCCCGGTGGTGCCCCACGACGAGCAGATAGACGGCCAGGTATTCGTCGATCATCCGGTTCACGTCGAAACGATGCTCGACCGACGAGCGCACGTCCATCCGATCCAAGCGAGCCGAGGCGCGCACGGCTGCGACGGCCTCATCGACAGAACTCACCAGGAACCCGCTCTCACCCTCACGAATGAGCTCGGGCATCGACCCTCGCGCGTGGGCGATCACCGGTGTCCCGCAGGCCATCGCCTCGACGACACTGAAACCGAACGGCTCGTCGAAGTCGATGAGGTGCAGGAGCGCCCGGGCACCGCCCAGCACCTTCCCACGCGTCTGGGGACCCACCGGACCGACATACGTGACTCGCACTCCATCCACACGGGGTTTCACGAACCGATCGAAGTAATCCTGATCCTGGATGATCCCGGCGATGACCAGAGGCACGCCGGCTCGTTCGGCCACCTCGATGGCCTCGGCGGTCCCTTTGTCGGGATGAATCCTCCCGAAGAACAACAAATAGTCGCGCCGCCCCGACCCCACTGCAAACGCACCCATGTCGATGCCGTGGTAGATCGTGGCCACGTAGTCGAGCTTCTCATGCCGGTCCGCGTCGCTGATCGCCACGTAGTAACCACGGTCGTTGTACTTCTCGTAGACAGGCACGATCCGCTCAGACGAGAATCCGTGAATGGTGGTGACGACCGGCGTGTCGACCAGACCGCTGTAGGTGAGCGGCAAGAAATCGAAGCTGTTGTGGATCACATCGAACTCTTCGGCCCGCTCGAACACCGCCGAGATGTGCAGACCCTCCCAGACCTTCGGGTCCAACCCTGCATCCTCCGAGTATCCGGTCGGAGCGGTCCCCACCAAGCGCGCTTCGGTCACCGAATCGGCCGTGGCGAACAGAGTGACGTCGACTCCCCGGCCGACCAGCCCCTCGGTGAGCAGGGAAGCGAACTGCTCCCATGGCCCGTAGTGACGCGGGGGCACACGCCAGGAGATCGGGGCAAGCACCGCCACGCGGAGCCGGTTGGATGCGAGGACCGGAGACGACATCAGGCGCCGAGAGTAGCTCCGGCCCTACACCGTTTGCCACAGTCCGCCCAAAGGTCAGGGTTCTTTCTTCGGCAACGTCGTGTCGCGAGGGACAGAACCCGGTCGAGAAGGTTTCATGGACCGGTGATGGCCGGACTTGCCTCTGAACACACGAAGTCCCCTTGGGTCACAAGGGGACTTCGCTCGTGGGCGCTAGAGGATTTGAACCTCTGACCTCTTCCGCGTCAGGGAAGCGCTCTCCCCCTGAGCTAAGCGCCCGTGCCGGCGAGTATACCCCCGCATCTGGGGGGACTCCTCGAGGCGACGACCGGAATCGAACCGGTGTACCGGGTTTTGCAGACCCGTGCCTAAACCACTCGGCCACGTCGCCGTACCTCACAGCCGGAGGCGACTCTCGCCGCCCCAGGAGAGCGGAAGACGGGGCTCGAACCCGCGACCTCAACCTTGGCAAGGTTGCGCTCTACCAGCTGAGCTACTTCCGCGTGGGCCGGTAGTGTAGCGGTTCCCTGGACCCTCACCGACCTGTCGAACCAAAGCCTCCACCGCCTCGTTTTGTCCCGGGCAGCTCATCAACCTCGACCAATTCTCCGACAAAGACCGGCACCACGACGAGCTGTGCGATCCGCTCTCCCCGTTTGATTTCGAGCGGTTCCGAGCCGTGGTTGATCAGAATGACCTTCACCTCACCCCGGTAGCCGGCATCGATCAGACCGGGCCCGTTCACGACGCCGATCCCGTGGCGCGCCGCCAATCCGCTTCGCGGTACCACCAGGCCGGCGGAGCCATCAGGCACGGCGACGGCGATCCCGGTCGGGACGAGTGCCCGCTCCCCCGGTGCCAGCACCAGACCCTCACGTGCGCACAGATCAACCCCCGCATCTCCCGGATGGGCACGACGGGGTGCAGGTAGTTCCCTATCCAGTCTCGTGAAGCTAACCTGCATAACGAGTAAGGGCTTTCAGCGGGCGGAGGCACACAACGGAGTGTCGCGTGCCATACGCCTACTGTACAACGTGTAAGCGCCAGGTCCTCATCCACCCCGGTGGATCCTGTCCCGAAGGTCACCCGGTGGAACGTCGCCGCGGTGGCAAGCACCGAGCCCCCTCCAGCCGACGAAACGCCCGTCCTCGGCAACGCGTCACCGCCCCCACAGCCGCCAGACCTCGCCCCTTGCCGACACCTGTCGAACCCCCGATCGCATACGACTCCACGCTCATCGAGATGTTCGGTTTCTCCGAGTCGCCGCCCTTGCGACCTGCTGCCACCGCCGTGCTTCCCAAACCCGAACCCGAACCCCTGCCAGGGCTCCCCGCACTGAACGAGATGCGACGTCCCACCGACGCTGCCGGGGACACCGGAGCGCTGGTCACGCGACTCTGGGCCGCAACGGAGTCCACCACTCCCCCTGCGGACTGGAAGCCGGAATCGTTCGACTCTCTGGCAGCGTCGGGCCGAACCTTTCGATGGCCCATCGTGATCTCTTCGCTCGTGCTGCTGTTCGCAGGTTTGTCGATCATTCGTTGGGCGAGCAGCATGCCCGAACGTGCCGCGGCCACCGCAACAGCCTCCTACTCGAGTGCCACCGCCGCGTTTGAGAACCAGCTACCTGAGGCTCGACAGACAATCGGCATCGTCACCGACATCGATGCCGACACGGCACAACTGGCCGATGCTGCGGTTTCACTTTCGAAGCTCGACGAGACTGCCCGCCGGCTCTTCGAGGTGGCAGCCGATCCTCTCCCCTCCATGCTGCCACTCATCTCGCGCTCCTCGCTCGAAGCGCTCACCCCGACACGTCGTGCCATGGCGACCGCGTCGGAGATCGGCCTGACCCTGGAACGGCGCCTCGGCGACGCGTTGAGCTACCGGCTCGTGTTCAGGAAGGCGTTCCGGCTTCCCCCACTCGTCACGACCGCGTCACAACAGGAGATCGCGACCCTCGGAGTCGCGTTGGGTCTCGCCGTCACCGACACCCAGGAGGCCGTTCAGCAACTTCCCAAGGAACCCTTCTTCGCCAATCACCTCTTGGCATCCCAGCAGCTCGCACTCCGCCTCGATGACTGGCAAGTCGAGTACCTCGACGCCTTGAGAACAGGTGACGAAGCAACCGCTGGTCAGCTCATCCAGGAGATCCGGCAAAGGATCGCTGCGCTCGATGCGGGTATCGAGGCGCCCCTCTCCACGCTGAACGACTGGGCCGAGACGCAACTCGGTACGTTGCAGATCCAGCTGGACAAGATCTCCGGTCAGCTCGACTGACCACCCCTCAACCTTCGCGGCGTTCCAGTTCGGCCATCTCGCGTTCGAAGTCTCCGGTTCCCTCGAACTCCTTGTAGACGCTCGCGAACCGCAGATACGCCACGTGATCGATCACTGCCAGATGCTCCAAGACCGCCCGTCCGATGTCGTCGGACGACACGACACGGCCTTGTGCTCTCGCATCGTCTCGAATCTGGATGAGCATTCGCTCGAGACGCTTGGCCTCGACCGGCCGGTCGGCGAGGGCACTGTGCAGACCGGCACGCACCTTGTCGATCTCGAACGGCTCGAACCTGCCGTCACGCTTGCGCACGATCAGAGGGATGTCGGCACGCTCATAGGTCGTGAAGCGATTGCCACAGGACACGCACTCTCTGCGCCGCCGAATGGCGGACCCTTCGTCCACGGGTCGACTGTCGATGACCCGCGTGTCTTCGGAGGCACAGAACGGACACTGCATATCTCTGCCAGCGTACCCGAGTCGCCGAACTGCGCCACAACGAAACCGCCCGCACACCGCCGTTCAGCCCGCCGCGGGAACGATCAGTACATCACCCGGATAGATCGTGGTTCTCCCAAGCTGGTTCAGCCGCCGTATCTCGGACACCGTCACGCGCACGTCGCCGCCCTCGGGCGTCACCGTGCCGGCAATGCTCCAGAGCGTCTCCCCGCCGACGATCCGATGCTGTGCGGTCGGAACCCCCTTGTTCTGAGCGCCAACGGCGGAAGCGAGAAGGAGGAAGAACACGACGACCGCTATGAGGAGAACCGCAGCCCTCGGAAGGGTGTTGGTACGTGTCGCCATGTCTACTTCCTCCTCTGTCTCGCTCGGGCGGATCTCCCACCCCCTGTCACGCTACGAGTTGGCAGTGACAGAAAAGCAACCGAACACCTGTTCGGTGCCAAGTATATCGAACATACGTTCGGCGTCAAGGGCGAACGTATGTTTGGATCCGGTGTGCGCGACAGCTAGGGTGGGAACGTACGTTCGAGGAGGAGCACATGGAGGACCTGACCGACAGACAACGGGAGATTCTCGATCTCATCCGCACGACCGTCGCCGATCGCGGATATCCCCCGTCGGTGCGCGAGATCGGCGATGCGCTCGGTCTGCGCTCCCCTTCCACGGTGCACAGCCATCTCTCATCGCTGGTGCGAGCCGGATACCTGCGCCGTGATCCTACGAAACCGCGCGCCATCGAAGTCATCGAGCCGGGCGTCCCGTCTCTGCACCGGTCGAGCACACGCGACGTCCCACTCATCGGCAGAATCGCGGCAGGCGCGCCCATCCTGGCAGAGGAACAGATCGAAGAAGTCCTCACCCTCCCCACCGAGTTCACCGGCCAGGGCCCCGTCTTCCTGCTCACGGTCAGCGGCGATTCGATGAGCGGCGCCGGCATCCTCGATGGCGACTACGTCGTCGTCCGGAGCCAGAACGTAGCCAACAACGGAGAGATCGTCGCCGCACTCGTCGACGGAGAAGAAGCCACCGTCAAGCGGTTTTCCCGCCGTGCCGGGCGAGTCGTGCTCATCCCCGAGAACCCGGCCTATGAAGAGATGGTGTTCACCGAAGGGATCCAGATCCTCGGAAAGGTCGTCGCCGTACTGCGCACCATCCGCTGAACCTGCCCGGAGTGCTCACACTGCGTAACGGCGCACCCTGTCGGCTTCACCGCGCGAGAGCCTCACCTTGAGATGCACACCGTCGGAACGGTATTCCTCCTCCAGAACATCCGCCACACGATGGAGACGCTCGACCTCTGCTCCAAATGGCACGATGACCTCGAGTTCCGAGAACTGTTGGGACACCAGCTCCCAGACACGGTCGGTGAGCTCATCGATCCCCTCACCGCTGACAGAAGATACGACCAGAGAGCCGTCATGACCCGAGAGGAACCGTTTGCGGTGTTGAGGAGTCGCGACATCCGCCTTCGTTCCGATGAGCACCTCGGGGATCTGTGCCGCTCCGATCTCTTCCAGCACCGCTCGGACCGCGTCGATCTGAGCATCCACCTCCTCGCCGGTCACGTCGACCAGATGCAGCAGGAGGTCGGACTCTGCAACCAGCTCCAGCGTCGACGTGAACGCCTCTACGAGCTGGTGGGGCAGCCGCTGGATGAACCCGACCGTGTCGGTGATCAACAGCTCCCTCCCCCCGGGGAGAGTGCACCTGCGAGTCGCCGGATCAAGGGTTGCGAAGAGCTGATCCTCCACGAGTACCGAGGATCCGGTCAGTGCATTCAGCAGGCTCGACTTGCCGGCGTTCGTGTACCCGACCAGCGACACGATGGGGATTCCTTGCTGTCTGCGCTGGTCCCGCTTGACCAGCCTCGTGCGTTCGAGGCCCTCGAGATCCCTTCGCAGTTTCGACACTCTCCTCGCGATCCGCCGTCGATCCGTCTCGAGCTGTGTCTCACCGGGACCGCGCGTCCCGATGCCTCCACCGAGACGCGACAACTCGATGCCCCGCCCTCGCAACCGGGGCAGCAGGTACTGGAGTTGGGCCAGTTCCACCTGGAGCCGTCCCTCGCTGCTATTGGCATGCAAGGCGAATATGTCGAGAATCAGTGCGGTTCGATCCAGCACGCGCACGTCGAGTGCGGCGCTCAGATTCCGCTCCTGCGCCGGGGTGATCTCCCCATCGAAGATCAAGACATCGATGTCTTCCGCATCGACCATCTCGCGTAACTTTGCGAGCCTTCCCGACCCGATGAGCGTCGCCGGGTCCAGGCGCTCTCTGCGCTGTACCACCCGGTCGATGACGGTCGCCCCCGCAGTGTTCGCCAGACGTGCAAGCTCATCCAGGGACGCGTCGATCGGGCCGCTCGTCGTTACCGATACGAGCAGCGCCCGCTCAGTCACGCCACTCCCCCTCGTACACGAACGTTGCGGGACCGGTGATCCATGTCGTATCGGTGTCCAGAACCACCTTCAGGTCGCCGCCCGGGAGGCGCACCGTGGTCTCAGAACCGGTGAGTCCATCCGCCCTCGCCGCCGCGGCGGCAGCCACGGCCCCGGTTCCGCAGGCAAGGGTCTCCCCCACCCCCCGTTCCCATACACGCAGCTCCAACAATCCGGGAGAGCGCACGGTGAGAAACTCGACGTTCACGCCGTTGTCGAACGCCGCTTCGATGCTCGGCCCGAGTGTGGCGACCGCCGCCTCGGATGTATCCGGCACATGTAGGACCGCGTGCGGATTGCCGACCGTGACTTCGCGCACCGTCTCTCCCGATACTTGCCGCTTCTCGTCAGCCACCCGGGTCGTCCCGAGTTCCACGGTGATCGCCTCTTCACCGACCTCTGCCCGTCGAGGGCCCACCGCTGTCTCGACCGTCAACTCCGGACCTTCGACGAGAGCACGATCCACCGCGAATGCCGCGACACACCGCAACCCGTTGCCGCAGAGTTCGGCCGGTGAACCGTCCGCGTTCCAATACTGCATTCGGACCCGGTTCGCATCGATGAGCGAGACGACCAGCACGCCGTCCGCTCCCACTCCCCTACGGCGGTCACAGAACTTCCTGACGTCCTCGGCGGTGACCGACCGTGGCCCTTGGAGAACCACGAAGTCGTTGCCGAGACCCTCCATCTTCGTGAACCTCAACCGAGCACCTCCTCGAACGCCGAACGAACACGCGCATACCGAACGTCCCGATCTTGGTCCCACGGTACCCAGACGATCCTCGGATCGCGGCGGAAATACGTCCGCTGGTGCTTCGCGAGCCGCAGCGTCGCCTTCGTTGCCGCAGCCATCCCCTCCTCGAGCGTCTCCTCTCCGCGAACGACCGGCAGCAGTTCCTTGTAGCCGACGGCCTGCCTGGCGGTTCTCCCGAGCCGTGGGGCAAGGCTCTTCACCTCTTCGAGGAGACCCGCGTCGAGCATCCCGGCAAGCCGTCGACTCACACGACCTGCCAGCGACGGGCCGGGGTCGAGGCCAACGGCGGCGAACTCGAAGGCCGCCTGGTAGGAACGCACCGACTCGGCCTCGTGTGTGCGGGCTCGTTCACTTGGCGTCTCGCCGGTCAGCCGGTGGATCTCCAAGGCTCTGATCACTCTACGCGGATTGTCCAGATCGACGTGGGCCCCTGCCGCAGAGTCGGCTTGTAGCAGCGCCTCGGCCGCTCCACGCTCGTCGAGTGCCTCCAGCTCGGCACGAAGCGCCGCATCAGACGGCGGGAACGTCATCGGGTCCACGACGGCTCGAAAGTGCAGCCCGGATCCTCCGACCGCCACGATGCGCTCGGTTCTCTCCAGGACTCCTCTGGCAGCCTTCTGAAACTCGGCGACGCTGAAATCCACCTCCGGGTCGACGATATCCACCATGTGGTGTCGGACGCGAGCCTGCTGGGCGGCAGTGGCCTTTGCCGTGCCGATATCCATCCCGCGATACACCTGCATCGAGTCGATGGAGAGGATCTGCGCGCCGATCTCTTCTGCGAGGCGCAACGCCACCTCGCTTTTGCCCGAAGCGGTCGGGCCGAGGACGGCAAGGATCAGCGTACGACCCCCACGAGGTGGTGCAGAGCCGCCTCGGTGATCTCCACGTTGAGGAACTCCCCTGCAGGGTATTCACCCGGGATGTGGACCACCCTGTTCCCGGCGGTTCGCGTCGTTGCCATCGCCGGGTTCTTCTTCGAGGGGCCCTCGGTGAGGACCTCGACCACGCGACCCACTTGAGCACAGTTCTTTTCGAGACCGATCCGGCTCTGAAGTTCGATCAGCCGCTGGTAGCGACTGTGCACCACTTCTGCATCCACGAACCGGTCCTCCATCTCTGCTGCGGGAGTTCCCGGGCGAGGCGAGAAGATGAAGGTAAAGGCCTGATCGAACCGTGCTGTCTCCATCACGCTCATCGTGCCATCGAAATCCTGCTCTGTCTCACCGGGAAAACCGACGATCACGTCGGTCGACACCGCAAGCTTCGGGATGTAGGAGCGAGCGAGAGCGAGGCGCTGCAGGAAACGCTCCACGTTGTAGCCGCGGTGCATCGCAGACAGGATGCGATCGCTGCCGCTCTGCAGGGGAAGATGGAGCTGATCGCACACCGCGTCGGTCTGCGCCATCGCGGCCGCAACGTCTTCTCGAAAGTCCGCAGGGTGTGGGCTCGTGAACCGAATGCGACGAATCCCTTCTATCTCGCCGACTCGCCGAAGCAGCTCGGCAAAGATCGGCCTGCGCTTTCCATCGAGCGCGAGGTCACGGCCATAGGTGTTGACGTTCTGACCGAGGAGCGTCACCTCCACGACCCCGTCGGCCGTCAGCTCCTCGATCTCCGCCACGATGTCTCCCGGACGGCGGCTGATCTCGTGACCGCGCACCGACGGAACGATGCAGAACGTACAGGTGTTGTTGCATCCGATTTGAATGGTCACCCACGCGGAGTGCGCGTGCCGGCGCCGCACGGGCAGCAGCGAAGGCATGGTCTCGAGCTCATCGACGACCTCGGTCACTCCCCCGCTCACGGCGGCGACATCCATGAGATCGAGGACACGATCGAGATTGTGGGTCCCGAGCACGACATCCACCCACGGTGCACGCTCCCGAACGAGATCCCGGTCCTTCTGCGCTGCGCATCCGCCGACGATGAGCGTCGCCTCCGGGTGCTCGTCTTTGAACTGTTTCAGATGACCCAGGTTTCCGTAGAGGCGGTTGTCTGCGTTCTCACGAATCGTGCACGTGTTGACGAAGATCACGTCGGCGTCATCGATGTCGGACGCCCGTTCCATGCCGTCGACCTCGAAGAGGCCCGCGACACGCTCACTGTCGTGCTCGTTCATCTGGCAACCGAACGTCTTGATCACGTAGCGTTTTCCTGCACGCTTCGGTGCACGATCGGCGACAACAGGCATCCCGACGGCCGTCTCACTCATCGCGCGTAGTCACTCACGCGCAGCTCCCGAATTACCGTGACCTGAATCTGGCCGGGATACTGCAGATCCTCTTCGAGCCGCTTGGCGATACGACGGGCGAGATCGGATGCGCCCAGGTCGTCCACCTTGCCGGGGTCCACGACGACCCTCACCTCTCGTCCCGCCTGCATCGCAAAGACCTTCTCGACGCCGCTGAAATCGTAGGCGAGCTCCTCGAGCTTCTCGAGACGCCGCACATACGACTCCAAGGCTTCGCGACGCGCCCCCGGACGGGCAGCAGAGACGGCGTCGGCGGCCTGGACGACGACTGCAAGCACGGTTCTCGGTTCCACCTCGTTGTGGTGCGCCTCGATGCCGTGGACGACCGCAGGGTCCTCGCCGAACCTGCGTGCGATCTCGGCCCCGATCAGTGCATGAGAGCCGTCCACTTCGTGCGTAACGGCCTTACCGAGATCGTGCAACAGCGCTGCGCGTTTCACCGCTACGGGGTCGATGCCGAGTTCGGAGGCGAGCATCCCCGCCAGGTGCGCACATTCGACCAGATGCTTGAGCACGTTCTGACCATACGACGTCCGGTACTTCAACCGACCCAGCAATGTGACGAGTTCC
This sequence comes from Gammaproteobacteria bacterium, assembly GCA_011682695.1. Lineage (NCBI taxonomy): Bacteria > Pseudomonadati > Pseudomonadota > Gammaproteobacteria > Gammaproteobacteria bacterium. Next base: position 788 of record JAACED010000040.1, on the reverse strand, counting down.
GGGTGGACGCGCGAGACACCGACCTCCACGAGTGCCCATTCGCCGGCATCGCGAACCGACTCTTCCACTTCCGCACTGGCCTTTTCGAACATCTCTTCGATCGAAGCCGGATGAATCCTTCCGTCCTGCACGAGACGCTCCAACGCCAGACGTGCCACCTCTCGACGTACCGGGTCGAACGAGGAAACGGACACGGCCTCCGGCGTGTCGTCGACGATCAAGTTCACACCGGTGATCGCCTCGAAGGCGCGAATGTTGCGACCCTCACGACCGATGATGCGTCCCTTCATCTCGTCGCTGGGAAGCTCGACCACCGAGACGGTCGATTCAGTGACCACCTCTGAGGACAGACGCTGGATCGCAGTCGCCAAGATTCGACGAGCGCGGCGGTCGGCCTCTTCCCGAGCCCGAATCTCCATGTCGCGCACCAGCACCATGGCTTCCCGTCTGGCTTCATCCTCAACCTGATGAAGCAGATCGGCCTTCGCCGCGTTGGCATCGAATCCCGCGAGTCTCTCGAGCTCGCTCCTCGCCTGCTCACGGAGCTTGCCCGTCTCGGCTTGCAGGGCCGCCGTCTCGTTCTCGCGGCGGATCAGGATCTGCTCACGTTGGGCGAGATTGGCCGCTCGTTGCTCGAGCGTCTGCTCCCGCTGTGACAGGCGCTCCTCGGATGACTTGAGCTCGATGCGCCGATGTTCGAGTGCGGCATCCTCACGCTCACGGTACGCATCAGCCTTTGCGCGCGCCTCGTCCTCGCCTCGCGACAGCATCTCCTGAGCCTCGATGCG
>JAACED010000039.1 GCA_011682695.1 Gammaproteobacteria bacterium | reverse complement strand
TCACTCCGATCGCGATGGATGAGGGTCAGAAGTTCGCGATTCGTGAGGGTGGCCGTACTGTCGGTGCGGGCACCGTCATCAAAGTCATCAAATAGCCAACACCGGATACCAGATAAGAAACGAGCACTTATGCCAGAAGGACAAAAGATTCGCATCCGGTTGAAGGCGTACGATCACGAAGTGGTCGACGAATCGGCGCGCAAGATCGCTGAGACCGTGACCCGGACTCAGGCAAAGGTGAAAGGCCCGATTCCATTGCCGACGGAGATCCATCGGTACTGCGTGATCCGGTCGCCGTTCGTCCACAAGGATTCCCAGGAGCACTACGAGATGCGGATTCACAAGCGCCTGCTCGACATCGTCGAGCCGACGCGCAAGACCGTGGATTCACTGATGCGCCTCGACCTCCCGGCAGGTGTGGAAGTGGAGATCAAGCTGTGAAGGCCATTCTTGGAGAGAAACTGGGCATGACGCAGGTCTTCGACGACGAGGCTCGGGCAATTCCGGTCACCGTCATCAAGGCCGGCCCATGCCGAGTGATTCAGATCAAGCGGCCGGACACAGACGGCTACGCCGCGGTACAGATCGCATACAAAGAAGTGGGCTCGGTCAACCGCCCGCTGGCCGGTCACTACGCCAAGGCGGGAGTGGCTCCCGGACGGCATCTCGTCGAAGTGCGCGTCGACGATCCGGATGCCTACGAACTCGGGCAGGAAATCACGATCGCGGACGTCCTCGCCAAGGGAGCGAAGGCGGACGTCGCCGGGGTCTCGAAGGGCAAGGGCTTCCAGGGCGTGATCAAGCGCCACAACTTCTCCGGCCAGAGCGCCAGCCATGGAGTGCACAGGGTGCATCGTGCGCCTGGTTCGATAGGCGCGTGTGCAACGCCGGCGAGAGTGTTCAAAGGCAGGAAACTGCCGGGCCGTATGGGTGGGGAGCGGGTGACGCTACTCAACCTCGACGTCGTTGATATCGACACCGCCAGAGGACTCGTGCTCCTGGGCGGATCCGTTCCCGGGCCGAAGGGCTCGGTTGTGCTGGTGCGAGAGGCGGTGAAGGCTCGTGGCTGATACACGCCCGGCAGCATTGTTCGCGAGCGACGGTTCCCGAAAGGGCGATCTCGCTCTCGACGCCGAAGTTTTCGGCATCGAACCGAATGAGCCGGTAATGCACCAAGTCGTCACGGCGCAGCTCGCCGGTGCACGCTCTGGAACGGCGGCAACCAAGACTCGCGCTCAAGTTCGTGGTGGCGGCAGGAAACCGTGGCGACAGAAGGGACTTGGACGAGCTCGACAGGGATCGATCCGAGCACCTCATTTCGTGGGTGGTGGCGTGGCGTTTGGCCCACATCCCCGCAGCTACAAGCAGCGAACGCCCAAGAAGATGAAACGCCTGGCCTTGCGTAGCGCGCTCTCCGCCCGCGCCCGTGAGGGCGCCATCAAGATCGCGGAGCCATTCGACTGGACAGAGCCGAAGACCAAGCAGGCCAGGGCGTTCCTCGAAGCGATCGGTGTGGAAGGCAAGGTCCTGCTGGTGCTGGGTCGTAGCGACCGGATCCCCGAACGTTCCTTCAGGAACCTTCGCGGCGTAGCGATCGTCGAACCCGACCAGCTCACGACCTACGACGTGCTGTGGGCCGAGTCCTTGGTATTTACCACCGACACGATCGGGTCGGTGGGACGGCACGGTGCATACGACGTGACCCAATCGGATTTCGTAGAGGATGAGGGAGGTGAACGATGAAGGATCCACGAGATGTGATCCTGACTCCGGTTGTCTCCGAGAAGTCCTATGACCTCATCGAGCAACACACGTTCGACGTCGTTCGGAGCGCGAATCGGACGGAGATCGCCAAGGCGATAGCCGAGATCTTCGACGTTTCGGTGCTCCGAGTGAACACGCTCAACCGCCGCGGCAAGCAGAAGCGGACCGGTTGGGTCGTCGGCCGACGCCAAGACACCAAGCGAGCGCTCGTCAAGCTGTCGCCTGGTGACACGATCGACATCTTTGGGGTGTAGCGATGGCAACGAAGAAACAGAAGCCAACCTCTCCCGGACGGCGATTCCAGACAGTCTCGGATTTTGCCGAGATCACGAAGTCGAAGCCCGAGAAGGCGCTCGTCTCCAAGATGACCAAGACCGGCGGCCGCAACACGCACGGGCGTATCACGTCGCGCCATCGCGGCGGTGGGCACAAGCGCAGGTACCGTATCATCGACTTCCGGCGAAACAAGGACGGCGTTCCGGCCAAGGTCGCAGCGATCGAATACGACCCGAACCGCAACGCCCGCATCGCCCTGCTGCACTACGTGGACGGCGAGAAGCGATACATCCTCGCTCCCGTCGGTGTGAAGGTGGGTGAGATGCTCGAGTCCGGATCCGGCGCCGAGATCAATCCGGGCAACGCCCTGCCCCTGCGCAACATCCCCGCAGGTACGGTCGTTCACGCGATAGAAATGCGCCCCGGCGGAGGGGCTAAGATAGCTCGCTCGGCAGGCGCTTCGGTGCAGCTCATGAGCAAAGAGGGCGACCGTGCGCTGTTGCGGCTCCCCTCCGGCGAGATGCGGATGGTGTCGCTCGACTGTCGCGCCACGGTGGGACAGGTCGGCAATACCGAAGCAGAACTCGTCAAGGTCGGGAAGGCCGGGCGCTCTCGATGGAAGGGCGTTCGACCCCAGAGCCGTGGCGTTGCGATGAACCCGGTCGACCATCCTCTCGGTGGAGGTGAGGGCCGGTCGTCCGGAGGCCGACATCCGGTGAGCCCATGGGGCAAGCCCGAAGGTAGGACGCGAAAGAAGAACAAGGCGAGCAATCGAGATATCGTGCGGCGGCGATCGCGTAGAGGACGGAGGTAGACGATGGCACGGAGCCTGAAGAAAGGTCCCTTCATCGACGAGCACCTCCTCAAGAAGGTGGAGGAACTCAACCGAAAGGGCGAGAAGCGGGTCATCAAGACCTGGAGTAGGCGCTCGACCGTCATTCCGGAGATGGTGGGGCACACCGTCGCCGTCCACGATGGTCGCAAACACGTTCCGGTATATGTGACGGAGTCCATGGTCGGACACAAGTTGGGCGAATTCGCCCCGACGAGGACGTTCCGCGGACACGCGGGTTCCAGGGAAAAGGCAGCGAACAGACGATGAAGGTGCGAGCGGAAGCCAAGTACATACGTCAGTCGCCGTACAAGGTACGGCGGGTGCTCGACCTCGTCCGGGGACTCCCGGTCGAAGAAGCGCGCCACGTTCTGGCGTTCACCGACCGCAGAGCCGCGGATACGGTGCGGAAGGTCCTCGACTCGGCGGTAGCCAACGCCGAGCACAACCACTCGCTCGATGCCGATGAACTGGTGGTTGCAGAGGCCTATGCGAACGAGGGCCCCACACTGAAGCGGTGGCGCCCCCGTGCTCGTGGACGGGCCACCCGCATCCTCAAGCGCACCAGCCACATCACGATCGTCGTAACCGAAGAGAGCGAGGCGTAAATGGGCCAGAAAACACATCCCTATGCGTTCCGCCTCGGTGTGGTGACCGACTGGAAGTCGCACTGGTACAGCGACAAGGACTATGTCGAACTGGTCAACGAAGACTGGAAGATCCGTGACTACGTGAACATCGAACTGCCTCGTGGCGCGATCTCCCGGATCGAGATCGAGCGAACTCGTGACAAGGTCGTCATCGAAGTGCACACGGCGCGTCCAGGCGTGGTGATCGGCCGTCGCGGCACAGAGGCAGAGCGGATTCGAGCCGGGTTGGAGAAGCTGACGGGACGCAGAGTCAAGTACAACGTGATCGAAGTGCGCGACCCCGACCAGGACGCCCAACTGCTGGCACGCAGCGTTGCGGACCAGTTGGAGGGCCGAGTCTCCTTCCGGAGGGCCATGAAGCGTACGGTCGCCGCCGCGATGAAAGCCGGCGTGCAGGGCGTTCGCGTCGAGTGCAGTGGGCGTCTTGGCGGCTCGGACATGGGCCGGCGAGAGTGGTATCGAGAAGGCAGGGTTCCGCTGCATACGCTTCGGGCCGATATCGATTACGGCACGGCGACGGCACGCACGACGGTAGGCGCCGTCGGAGTGAAGGTATGGACGTACAAGGGTGATCTCGTCGCATCGCTGAAAGCGACACGGGAGAAGCTCGCCGCCGAGATCGCAATGGCATCGGGCAAGCCCGGAAGGGTCGCACCCGCCAAGGCGAGAGCCGAAGAGGCCGTCGGAGGGCGCAAGAAGCGCCGAGTCATCGAGGCCGGTGGTGGCAGGCGAGTCGTCGATGGCGGTGGCGGCAAACGCAAGGAGGGCAAGCGGGTCGTCGAGGCCGGCGGGCCGAAGCGGGTCTCCAGCGAGGAAGCCGAGAGTGCGTACCGCGAGGACATCGAAGATGCCGAAGGCCCGGTGATCGTCGAGACCGTACTTCCCGAAGAAAGCGTCGCTCTCGAGACGAAGAGCTTTGAAGGCGCCGGCATCGAAGAGGCGACGTCCGACGTGGCCGAGACCGTCGACGTCGAGGAACCGGTCGAAACCGCCCCTGCGAAAGTCGAGGCCGAAAAGGCTCCCGGGCCTGAGGAGGCTGTGGTCGAGCCGGTCGTTGCCGAAGAGGCGCAGGCCGACGAGGAGGGCGAGTAGGCCATGTTGATGCCGAAGCGCACCAAGTACCGAAAGGTGCATCGTGGCCGCAGAAAAGGTACGGCCAAGGGTGGAACGAGTGTTTCATTCGGCGACTACGGGCTCAAGGCTGTCGAGGTCGGATGGATCACCGCGAGACAGATCGAGTCTGCCCGTGTGGCCATCAACAGGACGATTCGCCGCGGAGGGAAGGTGTGGATCACCATCTTCCCCGACAAGCCCGTGACACAGAAGCCGGCTGAGACCCGGATGGGATCGGGGAAGGGCAACCCCGAGTTTTGGGTGGCCGTGGTGAAACCGGGCCGAATCATGTTCGAGCTCTCCGGTGTTTCGGAGGAGCTTGCACATGAGGCGATGCGCCGTGCGGGGCACAAGCTGCCCATCAAAACGAAGTTCGTGACTCGGGAGGACACGTGAAAGCTATCGATTTGCGTGAGCTCACGGCTCTCGAACTCGAAGAGAAGCTCGCGGAGACGAAGGCGGAACTCTTCAATCTGCGTTTCCAACTGGCGACGAACCAGCTGGACGACGCATCACGAATCCGCGAAGTCCGCAAAGACGTTGCCCGCATCCTGACGGTGATGCGGGAGCAGGAGATTCAGGCCTGGCGAGAACAGGCTACAGCTGAGGAAGGTGTGTGATGGAGGATCGAGCACGACGCAAATCTCGCGTCGGCGTGGTCATCTCAGATGGAAGAGACCAGACGGTGACCGTTGAGGTTCAACAGCAGGTCCGCCATCCGCGCTACGACAAGATCGTTCGCCGGCGCAAGCGATTCCACGTCCACAACGAGGCCAACGATGCCCGCCGAGGCGACACCGTGCGAATCATGGAGACCCGGCCGCTCGCGAAGACGAAGCGGTGGCGGGTCGTTGAGATCGTGGAGCGGGCGCGATGATTCAGCAAGAGTCGAGGCTCAGGGTTGCGGACAACAGCGGAGCGAAAGAGCTGCTGTGTATCCGTGTGATGGGCGGGTCGAAGCGACGCTACGCCGGCCTCGGCGACACGATCGTCGGGACCGTCAAGGATGCCATTCCCGGAGGAACGGTGAAGCGCGGCGAAGTCGTGAAGGCAGTGGTGGTGAGGACAGCAAAGGGATACCGGCGCAAGGACGGAACCTACATCCGCTTCGACGACAACGCCTGCGTAATCATCGACAACAACAGCCAGCCGCGCGGAACGCGGATCTTTGGGCCTGTGGCCCGCGAGCTCCGTGACAAGAAGTACATGCGCATCATCTCGCTGGCGCCGGAGGTGCTGTGATGCGACTTCGACAAGGTGACAAAGTGCAGGTCATCACCGGCAAGGACGCCGGTGTGGAAGGTCGCGTCGCTCGAGTCATCAAGAAGAAGGACAAGGTGATCGTCGAGGGTGTGAACACCGCTCGCAAACACCAGCGTCCGCAAGGTCAGACCATGCAGGGCGGCATCATCGACAAGGATATGCCCATCGATGCCTCCAACGTGATGATCCTGTGTGAAGACTGCGGTCCCACGCGCATCGGATACAAGGTGGACGATGACGGGATCAAGTACCGCGTCTGCGTGAAGTGCGGAGGTGAGCTGTGACACCTCGGTTGAAGCAAAAGTACACGCAAGAGGTCGTGTCCGCGCTCGAGAAGCAGTTGGGCAGCAAGAACGCGATGCGCGTGCCGAGATTCGAGAAGATCGTCGTCAACATGGGCATCGGCGAGGGCGCATCCGACTCCAAGCAGGTCGATGCGGCCATGGAAGAACTCGCCGTCATAACGGGGCAGAAGCCGCGGCTCAACCGGGCGAAGAAGTCGATCGCCGGTTTCAAGATTCGAGAGGGGATGCCGGTGGGCGCATCCGTGACGCTGCGCGGCGACTACATGTGGGAGTTCCTGGACCGCCTCATCTCGATCGCAATTCCGAGGATCAGAGACTTCAGGGGCCTGAACCCGAAGTCGTTCGACGGGCGAGGCGACTACTCATTCGGTGTAACCGAGCAGCTGATCTTTCCCGAGGTCGACTACGACAAGGTGACGTCGATTAGAGGTATGGACATCACGATCTGTACGAGTGCCGAGACAGACGAAGGTGCGCGGGCTCTCCTGGATGCGTTCGGGTTCCCGTTCCGCAGGCAGGACGCAAAGGTTTGAAACGAGGGAGCGAATGGCGAAGAAGAGTCTGATCGCAAAGGCGAAGAGAAAGCCGAAGTTCAAGGTGCGGGAATACCACCGATGTCAACGGTGCGGTCGGCCGCGAGCGTATATACGCGACTTCGGCATGTGCCGCATCTGTGTGCGCGAGCTGGCATCCAGAGGTGAACTCCCCGGTGTGAGAAAGGCTTCGTGGTAAACCATGATGACCGATCCCATTGCCGACATGTTGACCCGGATCCGCAACGCCAACCAGGCGGGCAAGGCCGTCGTCGTTATGCCGTCGTCGAAGCTGAAGCAGCAGGTCGCGAGCATCCTTGCAGCTGAAGGGTTCATCGGCGGGTTCGAGAGCCGTGAGGCCGGCGTTCGGCGAGAACTCGTCCTGCAAATGAAATACGGAGAGGGCCGTTCGCGCGTGATCCAGGGGATTCGACGGATCTCGAAGCCGGGAAGGCGGATCTACAGCGGTGCGAGCGACCTGCCGCGCTCCCACGGAGGGCTCGGCGTCATGGTCATTTCGACGTCACAGGGCCTGCTGCCCGACAGGGAGGCGCGCCGGCGCCGTCTCGGTGGCGAGATCATGTGTGAGGTGTGGTGAGATGAGTCGCGTCGGCAAGGTACCCATTCCGATTCCGCAGGGCGTAGACGTCATCGTCAACGGCCAAAGCGTCTCGGTGAAGGGTCCGAAAGGCACCCTCGAGCGAACGTTCCACGAGAAAGTTCGTATCAGCGTCGAAGATGATGTGGCCAAGGTCGAACGCTTCGACGATCAGCGTGAGTCCCGTGCGTTGCACGGTCTCTCGCGCGCGCTGCTCGCCAACATGGTGACCGGCGTCACACAGGGGTTCCGCAAGGAACTCTCCATCGTCGGCGTCGGTTACCGGGCGAACCTTCAGGGGACGGTCGTCGAACTGCAGGTCGGCTACAGCCACCCGGTGCACATCGAGGCACCGGCCGGAGTGAGCTTCGAGGTCCCGAACCCGACCCACGTGATCGTGTCGGGCATCGACAAGGAACTCGTCGGCCAGGTGGCAGCGAACATCCGTAAGGTCCGGCCCCCGGAGCCGTACAAGGGGAAAGGCATCAGGTACGTCGGCGAGTACGTGCGCAGGAAGGCCGGGAAGGCAGGAGTTGCCCGATGAGAGGTTCACGACAAGAGGCGCGTCGTCGGCGGCATCGGCGAGTTCGGAAGACACTGCACGGGACGAACGATCGACCCAGGCTGGCCGTCTTTCGCAGCAACCGGTACATCTACGCACAGCTGATCGACGATGATGCAGGACAGACTCTTGCAGCAGCCTCGTCGCAGGAGAAGGCGCTTCGAGGAAAGACACTGAACAGAGATACGGCTGCAGAGGTGGGCGCACTACTCGCACAGCGCGCCGGGAGTGCAGGCATCACTGAAGTTGTCTTCGACCGCGGTGGATTTCCATTCCACGGACGGGTGAAGGCACTGGCGGACGCGGCTCGCGAAGCCGGGCTGAAGTTCTAGGAGCAGGTAATGGCTGAAACGCAGCAACAACTCGACGAACGTGTCGTACAGATCAACCGTGTAGCCAAGGTGGTCAAAGGTGGCCGGAGGTTCTCGTTTACGGCACTCGTGGTCGTCGGGGATGGCCGCGGCAAAGTCGGCATCGGCTACGGCAAGGCCAAGGAAGTACCGGCGGCGATCCAGAAGGGCATGGAAGAGGCCCGCAAGAACATGGTCGCCATCCCGATGGCCGGCTCGACGCTGATCCACAAGGTCATCGGAGTGCAGGGAGCGTCACGGGTCCTGCTGAAGCCGGCTTCTCCCGGTACCGGTGTGATCGCCGGAGGAGCGGTCAGGCAGGTGCTCGAAGCGGCAGGGATTCATGATGCCCTGGCCAAGTCGCTTGGCTCGCCCACGCACCTCAACGTCGCCAAGGCGACGATGAACGGTCTGCTCTCTCAAATGCGTCCCGAGGCCGTTGCCGCAGCGCGAGGCAAGCGTCCGGAAGACATCGCGCCACCCGGGCTTCTCGCCGCCTACCGCTCGGCCGAACTGCGAAGAGCCGGAGGTTCGGACTGATGGCGAAGAAGACGCTCGCCGTGACGCTCATCAAGAGCACGATCGGGCAGAAGCCGAAGAACCGGGCGACCGTTCGGAGTCTCGGACTGCGACGTATGCACAAGACGGTCAAGCATGAGGACACCCCTGCCATTCGTGGGATGTTGCACAAGGTGCAGCATCTCGTGAAGGTCGAAGAGGACAAGTAGTCGGTCATCGGTCGTTCGTCGATCCGACGAGTGACCGAGAACTGCGAACTGAGGACAGAGAACTGATATGGCTGACGAAGAGAAGATCACGAAGCTCCAACTCCATCATCTGCGCCCGGCGCCCGGCTCAAAGCAGCCCAAACGACGGGTAGGGCGAGGTGAGGCCGGCCGGCGTGGAAAGACCGCAGGCCGGGGGACCAAGGGGCTGAAGGCCAGGGGCAAGCTTCGGATCGGCTTCGAGGGCGGGCAGATGCCTCTCACGCGGCGGCTTCCTAAGATGCGCGGTTTCACGAACCCGAACAAGGAGTACTTCGCGGTCGTCAATGTCGAAGCACTGGAAGTGTTCTCCAAGGGCACGACCGTGACTCCGGAAGAACTGAAGTCGCGGGGCATGGTGAAGAAGCGAGGGCGTGTCAAGGTGCTCGGCGAAGGCGAGATCACGAGAGCCCTCACGGTCCGGGCACATGCATTCAGCAAGTCGGCGATCACAAAGATCGAGGCTGCTGGAGGCACGGTCGAAGTCATCGAGCGTTAGCGGAGTCTCTGAGATGCTTTCTATCTACCGGAACATGTTCAAGATCGCCGATCTTCGGGGAAAGATCTTGTTCACACTGTTCATCTTCGCCGTATACCGCCTCGGGGGGGCTATCCCCGTTCCGGGGGTGAGCCTCAGTGCGGTCCAGAAGTTGGCAGCGAGTCAGCAGCAGGCCGGCATCCTCGGCTTGCTGAACCTGTTCTCCGGCGGTGCGTTGGAGCGCTTCTCGGTGTTCAGCCTCGGCATCATGCCGTACATCACAGCGGCGATCATCATGCAGTTGCTCGCCGCCGTGATCCCCAAGCTGCAGGCGCTGCAGGACGAAGGTGAGACCGGTCAGAAAGTGATCACCCAGTGGACCCGGTACATAACGGTCGTACTTGCACTGCTGCAGTCGACTGGCCTCACGTTCCTGTTCAGCCGCGGAACACTCACCCAGGGAATCCCCTTGATCCCCATTTACACGCCGGCTCGCGTAGCCCTCATCGTGTTGACGATGACCGCCGGTACGGCGTTCATCATGTGGCTCGGTGAGCTGATCACCGAACGGGGAATCGGCAATGGCATGTCCCTGATCATCTTCATCGCGATCGCTTCTCGACTCCCGGTCAGCTTCTCGCAGATTTGGGCGGGAACGCTTGGATCCGGTCGTCCCGGTGGTGCATCGATCTTTGCCGTCTTCATCCTGGTGTTCGTGGTGCTGATCGTCGGGATCATCTATGTCGAGCAGGGCCAGCGCCGGATTCCGATTCAGTTCGCCAAGCGGGTGCGCGGCCGGCGAGTACTGGGTGGACAGAGCACCTACATTCCTCTCAAGGTCAACACGGCCGGAGTTATCCCGGTCATCTTTGCGACCTCGGTCATGTACTTTCCCGTACTCATCGCGACGGCGATACCGACGGACAAAGGTGCATTCCTGGCCTCACTTCGGAACTGGGTCAGCGTCAACATCGGCAACAGCGCCGGGACGAGCTCGTTCTACATACTTCTGTTGTTCGTGCTGATCATCTTCTTCACGTACTTCTACACGGCGATTCAGTTCGATCCCGTTCGCCAGGCCGAACTCATCCAGCGTCAAGGCGGGTTCATCCCCGGTGTGCGTCCCGGGAGCCAGACCGCCCGGCACCTTGCGCACATCCTCAACCGGATCACGCTTCCGGGAGCACTGTTCCTTGCCATCGTCTCCGTCCTGCCTGCGATCGCGAGTGCGATCTTCAACGTGCCGGTCGGATTCAGTGGTGTGTCCATCTTGATCGTGGTCGGAGTCGCCTTGGAGACGATGAAGCAGATCGAGAGCCAACTGACGATGCGGAACTATGAAGGGTTCCTGACGTGAGCGGGGGCACGCTCGCAGAGCATACGTGGTGATCGGATGGGGCGCAGATACCTGTTTCTCGGACCGCCCGGAGCAGGCAAGGGGACGCAAGCCGCGATGATCGCGTCGGATTTGGGCATCGACCATATCTCCACCGGCAACATGCTGCGCGAGCAGATTGCCCGTGGCACCGAGCTCGGTCGCAAGGTGAAAGCCATCATGGCGGCCGGGAACCTGGTTCCGGATGAACTGGTCGTTGCCATGCTGGCCGACCGGCTCAAGCGTGAAGACGCGCGTCCAGGTTTCATCCTCGACGGTTTCCCACGCACGAGACCGCAAGCGGTGGCTCTCGATGCGCTGCTGGGTGAGAACGGTCTCGACCGGGTCGTGGCGCTCGCCGTTCCGGAGGAAGAGATCGTTCGCCGCATCACCGGCAGGCGAAGCTGCGCCGAAGGTCACGTGTATCACGTCACCGATTGGCCTCCGAAGGTCGAAGGAGTCTGCGACGTGGATGGGCTGCCACTCTTCCAGCGCACCGACGACACGGAAGAGGTCGTCAGGAATCGGCTTGCCGTCTACCGGCTCAACACCGCTCCGCTGATCGAGTACTACGCCGACATTCTGGTGGAGGTCGACGGTGTCGGAGCCGTCGACGACATCAAGGCCCGAATCATCGAGGCCTTATGATCACCATCAAGAACGCGAAGGAATTCGACAAGATGAGCGTCGCGGGTGCGGCGGTCGCTGCGGTTCTTTCCGGCGTGCAGGCTGTCATCGCACCCGGCGTTACATTGAAGGAACTCGACGAACTGGCAGCCGAGATCATCAGAGCCCGAGACTGCACCCCGTCGTTCCTCGGCTACCACGGATACCCCGCACACATCTGTACGTCTCCCAACGACGTGATCGTGCACGGCATCCCTTCTTCGTATCGGCTCACCGAAGGCGACATCCTCTCGATCGATGCCGGGGCCATCTACCAGGGGTACCACGGTGACGCAGCCGCCACCTTCGCCGTCGGTGAGGTGGCAAAGCCCGTGCAGCGGCTCATCGACACGACGAAGGCCGCACTGTGGGCCGGTATCGAACAGGTCAGAGAGGGCGCCCGGGTCGGTGACATCGGACATGCGGTGGAGCAAGAGGCGAAGCGCCAAGGACTTGGCGTCGTACGAGAGTACCTGGGTCACGGAATCGGTCGCCAGATGCACGAGGACCCGCAAATCCCCAACTACGGCAAGCGGGGGACGGGTCTCAAGCTACGTCGTGGCATGTCGATCTGTATCGAGCCGATGTTCAACATGGGCGGTGAGGCCACGAAGGTCGAGTCCGACGGTTGGACGGTAAAGACAGCAGACGGTAGTCTGTCGGCACACTTCGAGCACACCATCGCTCTCACGGATGGCGGAGTCCGGGTGCTGACGCAAGAGCCGGATTTGGTTGAGGGCGCCCATGGCGGCTAGCCTCCTTTTCCGGTTCTCTTGGGACCATTTTCTAGGTTTCCTGTGGTAAAACAAGACGATGTAATCAGAGTACAGGGGACCGTCCTCGAGACACTCCCGAACGCTATGTTCCGGGTGGAGATCGAAGGCGGCCTCGAAGTGCTTGCCCATGTTTCGGGCAAGATGAGGATGCGGTACATCCGCATCCTGCCTGGTGACAGGGTTGACCTCGAGTTGTCGGCATACGATCCGACGCGGGGCCGAATCGTGTGGAGATACAGATGAAGGTGAGACCTTCGGTAAAGAAGATGTGTGAGAAATGTCGGATCATCCGGCGGCATGGCCGCGTATGGGTGATCTGCGATAACCCGCGGCACAAGCAGCGGCAGGGGTGAGGAATGGCGCGAATTGCGGGAGTTGACCTTCCCAGAGACAAGCGAGTCGAGATCGGTCTGACGTACATCTTTGGCGTGGGTCGCACTCGGGCGCAGCAGATCTGTTTCGGTCTCGACATCGATCCCGACACGAAGGTTCGTGATCTGACCGACGATGAAGTGATCCGTATTCGACGCTTCATCGATCAGGGCTATCGGGTGGAAGGTGACTTGCGTCGAGAGGTTGCCCAGAACATCAAAAGGAAGATCGAGATCGGGACATATCAGGGCATCCGCCATCGCCGGGGTCTCCCGGTGCGCGGCCAGCGGACGCACACGAATGCCCGAACACGCAAGGGACGGCGTTCTGCGATCGCCGGCAAGAAGAAGGTCAAGAAGTAGGTCTCAGTGGCGAAGCAGCAAACAAAGCGGGTACGTCGTCGCGAGCGGAAGAACATCGCTCACGGGCAGGCCCACATCACGGCGAGTTTCAACAACACGATCATCAACATCACCGACCTGGACGGCAACACGATTGTGTGGACGTCCGGTGGAACGGTTGGATTCAAGGGTTCGCGTAAGTCGACCCCGTACGCAGCGCAGGTCGCCGCGGAAGAGGCGGCCCGGCAGGCCGGAGAGCACGGAGTACGTAAACTCGACGTGATTGTGTCGGGGAGCGGCGGAGGCCGCGACACGGCAGTCCGTACCCTGCAGAACATGGGCATGGAAGTCACCTTCATCAAGGATGTCACCCCGTTTCCGCACAATGGGTGCCGGCCGAAGAAGCGGAGGGGCTGATGGCTCGCTACACAGGGCCCACCCACAAACTGTGCCGCCGAGCGCGGCAGCCGCTCTGCCAGTCGAAGAAGTGTGCGGTTGATCGACGACCGTATCCTCCCGGCGAGCACGGCCGCGGCCGTATTCGAGAGACGGACTATCAGATCCAGCTTCGTGAGAAGCAGAAACTGCGCGCCATGTACGGGGTGTTGGAGCGTCAGTTCCGGCGCTACTACCGGGAGGCTGTCCGTCAAAAGGGTATCGCCGGTGAGAACCTGCTGCGCATCCTCGAGAGCCGTCTCGACAACGTCGTGTATCGGGCGGGCTTCGCACAGACCCGACCACAGGCGCGCCAACTCGTCAACCACGGGCACTTCGAGGTGAACGGCAAGAAGGTCGATATTCCCTCCTATCAGGTCCGAGCCGGCGATGTGGTCAAGCTTCGTGAACGGAGCCGCAATCTGATCATCGTCGAGCACTCCCTCGAGACGGTGACGCATTCACTGCCCGAGTGGCTCGAGATCAACGCGGACGAGCGCACGATCGTCGTGCAGGACGTCCCCAACCGTGCCCAGATCGACACGCAGATTCGTGAACAGCTCATCGTCGAGCTCTATTCGAGGTAGGAGACCACCGTGCTGATCGTTCAACGTCCACAAATTGAAGAACAGCCCGTCTCCGAAGCGCGTTCGAAGTTCATCGTCGAACCGCTCGAGCCGGGGTTCGGGTACACGCTCGGCAACACGCTGCGACGGACCCTGCTCTCCAGGATTCCCGGCGCTGCCATCACGACCGTGCAAATCGAAGGCATCCAGCACGAGTTCTCGACGATCGAAGGCGTCGTGGAAGACGTCGTCGACATCATCTTGAACCTCAAGCAGGTCGTGCTCCGCATCGACGCTTCCGATCCGGCCCAGATCATGTATCTGTCGGCGAAGGGAGCCGGCGAGGTTACGGCTGCCGATATCAAGACGCCCGCCAGTGTCGAAGTCGTAAACCCGGATCTGCATATCGCCACGTTGTCATCTTCCGGACGACTCGAAATCGAGCTCACCGCCGAGCGCGGCGTCGGGTATCGCTCTGCAGAGAAAAACAAGGCGGCGGAAGTCATCGGGATCATCCCGATCGATTCGATCTTTTCGCCGGTTCGCAAGGTGACCTATCAGGTCGAACCGACCCAGGTCGGCCAGATGACGAACTTCGATCGGCTCGTGCTCGATATCGAGACCGACGGTTCGCTCGAGCCCGCCGAAGCCGTGTCATCGGCAGGGAAGACGCTTCGTGAGTTGCTCGGCTTGTTTGCAGAGATCGGTGAAGGTGTCGGCCTCGAACTCGGTGACGTCGCTGTCGCAGAGCCGATGTCGCCTGACTTGGAGCTTCCCATCGAGGCCCTCGACCTCTCGGAACGTCCTCGTAACTGCTTGCGGCGTGCCCAGATCGAGAGTGTCGGTGAGCTCGTCTCCAAGACGGCGGATGATCTGCTGAGCATCACGAACTTCGGTCACAAGAGCCTCGAAGAAGTCGTTGCCAAACTGGACGAACTCGGTTTGAGTCTCACCGGCGGCGGCGAAACGGCGGGTGTGTGATGCCTCGCCCTCGGAAAGGTCCACGCCTGGGCGGAAGCCCGTCGGCCGAGAAGGCGATGCTCGCCAACCTGGCACAGTCGCTGTTCTGGGAGGAGAAGCTCACCACGACCGTCACTCGTGCCAAGGCCGTGCGGCCGCTCGCGGAGCGTCTCATCACGAAAGCCCAGCGTGGCGATCTGCATGCTCGCCGTCAGGTCCTCAAGGTGATCGGCGACACGGAAGTCGTCACGAAGCTCTTCGATGAAATCGGCCCGCGATACGCAGACCGACCGGGTGGCTACACCAGGATCGTCAAGATCGGCCCCCGTCGCGGCGACAACGCCGAGATGGCGATCATCGAACTCGTGTAAGAAACCACCAAACAGTGTGGAGTGGCCGCCCCTCGGGGCGGCCACGTTCGTTCTATCCGAACGCCCGATCGCAGTTCCCCCGATCCGACACTTCGAGGGGCGGGGTTCATGCCCCCAGGGACATGCGGATGCGACGAGGGTCAGTCGCCTTTGGAACGGAACGGTGGGCCGTCGAGGAGAGGGAGCATGATCTTCTCGAACGGGATGTCGAGTGCCGTCCCCACCGTCGACGTATATTTGAGTAACGCCACCGTCGTCACCATCTCGACGATCTGGGCGTCGGTCCATCCCAGTTCTCCGAGATGATCGGTCATCTCGTCGGTTACCGCGGCAGGCCGTGCGGCCACGACCCTGGCGAACTCGAGGACCGCGTTCTCCGCCTCACCCAATCGTGACGACGGTTGGCCTTCGATGATCTCGACGCACTCTTCGACACTCCAACCATGTCGGAACAGCGCCAACATGTGGGCGGCCGTGCAGTAGTCACACTCACCCGCCGTTGCCGTGACCACGAAGATCGCCCGCTTCAGCTCCTCGGGGATCGTCCCCTCCTTCATGGTCATGGTGCTCAGATCCCACAGGGCGTTGGTGATCTCGGGCAGCGGCGCCATGGCCTGCTGGAGCGTCGGCACCATGCCGTAGTAGCCGGCGACCCGATCGAACACTTCCTTCGTCCGTCCGGTGGCGGTCGTTGGATCCTGCAATGGGACTCTGGTCATCGTCGTTCGCTCCTGGTGTCGTCTGATCTGGTCTCGATCGGAAGATGGTGCGCCGTGTCCCACCTTTCCCATGGACCCATCGTGTGGGCGGCGTCGTGCCCGAGAGAATGTAGCACGGACAGCTCTGACGACCCCTGCGCACCGTTTCCCACGGGCCCATCGGAGCGATCCTCGAGGACCGGCGCAGACCCATATGGCGGCCTCGATCTCGTTCGTGGGGAGGAGGTCTCGGTCCCCAGTCCTCAGTTCTCACTTCACAGTAAGAAACGCGCTCGTCGGCAACTGACTGCTGGTCGCTGGGCCTGGCTGCTGTGTGCCGGTGCCTCGTTGCCGGCGGCTACAGGAGACGGATGTGCTCCACCGATGTCGTCACTTCCTCGAGGCGGTCCGGGTCGGGTTGGACACCGAGCCCGGGACCGTCGGGCACCGCGATTGTTCCATCCGGTTCGAGAACGAACGGCGGCGTGATGTCGTGTTCGTAGTAGCGGGCGGTTTCTGAGATGTCGCCCGGATAGAGGAAGTTGGGGAGTCCGGCGAGCGCAAGGTTCGCGGCACGGCCGAGACCGGTCTCGAGCATCCCCCCACACCAAACCGGGACATTTCGCTCGGCACACAGGTCGTGAATCCTGCGGGCTTCGAGATACCCACCGACACGTCCCGCCTTGATGTTGACGATCGAGCAGGCGCCGAGTTCGATGGCCGCTGCCGCCGTCCGCACGGACGTGATCGACTCGTCGAGACACACCGGGGTGGCGATGCGCCGCGCGAATGCTGCGTGGGTGAGGAGGTCTTCTTTGGCGAACGGTTGTTCGATGAGCAGCAGGCCGAACCGATCGAGGCCGGCGAGATGGCCTATGTCGGCCGTGTTGTATGCGGTGTTGGCGTCCACCTGAAGCAACAGGTCGTCGCCAAACCGTTCACGTACCGCCCGGACAGGGTCGATGTCCCAGCCAGGCTCGATCTTGAGCTTGACGCGGGTGTAGCCGCGGGACAGATAGTTCTCGACGGTATCGAGGAGCTCCGGGATCTCATCGAAGATTCCGACCGACACCCCGACGGGAACTCGCGAGCGGGTCGCACCCAGGTGCGTTGCCAGTGATGCTCCGGACGCTCGCAACTCGGCGTCGAGCACTGCCATCTCCAACGCGGCCTTCGCCATCGGATGACCATGGAACGGAGCCAGCAACTTGCTGAGCGACGCTGCAGACACGTCGGTCGTGAGCCTGGGCAGAAAGTGTTCCCTGATGACCTGCTGCGCTCCATCCACATACTCGGACGAGTAGACCGGTTCCTGCATCGCTGCGCACTCGCCCCACCCCTCCGAGTCGTCGGCTTCGACATGCACCAGGAGGATGTCGCGTTTCTGCTCGGTGCCGAACGAGGTACGGAAAGGGTGCACGAGCGACAGCCCGATGCGTCGCAGCTCGACGTCTCTGAGGTTCATGTCGATCTCCTTTCGAGGATGTACCAGCCGGTCGGGTCAAATCCGGTGATTACGTAGCCTTGGTTCATGCCTGCTTCGAGCGTGGCCCGGAGAGCGTCACGCCACGCGCCGGCGATGTGTGGGGTTTCGTTGCGGTGCGCGACGATATCGTCGGGGATCTGGACGCACAGCATATCGCCTCGCCCGGGCGTGACGACCGGACCGTCGTGGTCTCGCAGAACGGCAACGGCGCCTTTGGCGATCAACGCCTCCGCGTTGGGCAACGGGAGGCTCCCAGAGCGCGCGGCAGTGGCTTGCGGTCCGGTCGGGTACCAGTCGACCAGGATACGGTCGGTTTCTTCCCTCGCACTGAACCGGTCTTCGAGAGGCCCGTAGAGGTTTTCGCGGTAGGTGATCGCCCTCGCCCCGAGGGTGTTGAAGTTGAAGTTCGCGTTGCGTCGGACGAATGGATCGAACGACCAGGAGATGCGATCGATGTTGCGCCGCGCCGCCCATACGGCCTGGTCCAGCTTCAGCGCGGATCCGACGTGACGTCCGCGACCTTCGGCCACGACCCCGGTGATGTGGGAGTGGAGGTGGATGGTTCCGTCGTGCCATCCAAGGAATCCGATGGTGGCGCCAACCATGGTCCCTTCTGCGAATGCTCCCGTTACGTAGTTCCCCGATTCGATGAACGCCACGCCGAGTTCGGTCGGCACATGGGTAGCGCTGCGTCCCCACACCTGAGCGAAGACTTCGGCAGCCATGCCTGTCTCCCGGTATCCGTGCAGCGCTCTGATCTCGACGTCCGCCTGGTCTGCGACACCGATGGCGGCGGTTTCCAGGTCGGCAAGATCTCTTCGGGGGCTCATCGGTGGGCACGATAGTGGGTTTCGCCTCCCGGGGACCCAATGCCGAATGCCGAACGCCGGACGCCTCACCGAGGTGCGGGTCCTCAGTGGGCGATCGTCAGCATGACCATTCCGAGGGCGATGAGGACGGCCAAGACGAGACCGGCGGATGCCCACCAGGGCAGACGGTCGATTGGTGGGGCTTCGGCGCCGCCGGTGTCGAGAGACGAGGAGATCGGTCCCGAGCGCATCGGCTTGAGGACGTCCTTTGCCGTTTCGACGTTGCCTGCCTCGACGAGCAGGTAGATCGGCAGTCCCGCATAGGTCCCTCCCGCATCGTCCGCGATGATCAACGCCGGGATTCCCTCGGACTCCAGGGATGCGCGAGCCAGTTCCGCCTCCACCCTGTGCGAGAACTTCGCCACGCGTTTCATGTCAGCCACGCGGCAACCATACCGTCTCGCCTGTGCTCCGCCGGCGCCGATACCGTGGTGTGGTGGATGTCCCGGCTCTTCGCACTCTGCTCGATGCCATCGTTCCGGCGGACGACCGTGAAGCCGGCCATCGCGATCGCATCGTGGCGCTTCTCGGAGGGTCGGCCGATCCCCTCTCACGTACGCAGTTCGAGCCTGGCCACGTCACCGCCGGCGGTTTCGTTCTCTCACCCGACCGCAGCTCCGTCCTGTTGGTCCTCCACCGAAAGCTCGGCCGGTGGCTGCAACCTGGCGGCCACATCGAACCCGACGATCAGGATATCGTCGCTGCCCAGAGGCGAGAGATCGATGAAGAAACCGGCCTCTCCGACCTCCAATGGCTGGGTGTGTTCGACCTGGACGTACACACCTTCCCGCGACGAGGCAATGATCCTACACACGAGCACTTCGACGTCCGCTCTGCATTCGTGTCCGGCGACTGGGAAGTCTCGGCCGGAGACGGCACCGACGATGTGCGGTGGTTTCGCTTCGACGACATGCCACGAGGAGACCTTTCGCTCACGCGGCCCATCGCGAAACTGCGGTCCCCGATGACTGATGACTGATAACCGACAGCCGACTGGTACGCTCGTCGAGCCATGCTGCAACAAATGCTGCGCGCAGCCCGACTGGACCGGCGCGTCTACACGGAACTCATTTTCGACGACTACGCGACCGGCAACGCGATCCTCGCAGTTGCCGGCGTGTACGCCGTCATTGCCCTGGTGGCGGGCCTCCATCCCTGGAATCAGCCTGATCAGCGTACTTCTCGTCGTGTTTGGCGGTGTCATCGGTTGGCTGGTGATCGGCGGCGCGCTGTGGCTGGCGAGCGTGAAGCTGCTCGATGGTGAAGCAAGATTCCAGACCGTGGTCCGTCTCATCGGATTCGCGCACACGCCTCTGCTCCTCGTGGCGATCGCTCTGCTGCTGCCGTCGCCGGTGAGCACGGCTGTGGCGGCTGTGGGACTCGTCTGGTTCATCGCCGCAGTAGCTGCAGCCGCACAGGCCCTGTTCGATTTCGATCGAGGGCGTTCTGTGAGCGCTGCACTGCTGGCGGTCGCCACCTGGTGGATCCTGCAGATGATCGGTATCGGCCCCAGTCTGCCGCTGGTCCTTCGCCGGCTCTGATGTCCACCTATCGCCTGGACCTCGCCTACGACGGAACCGGGTTTCGCGGTTGGGCGAAACAGCCCGGCGTCAGAACGGTCCAGGGCGAGTTGGAGGCGGCGCTTCAGCGCAGGCTCGGACCTGTCGAGACCGTCGTTGCCGGTCGCACCGACGCCGGCGTGCATGCGCGCGGACAGGTCGTGAGCTTCGTGACCGAGAAGGACATCCGACGAGAGGGGTTGGCGCAGTCCCTCACCAAGATGCTCGCTCCGGAGGTCGTCGTCTGGGGGTGCCGTAGGGTGCCCGACGACTTCAACGCCCGATTCTCTGCCCTGCATCGCAGCTATCGATATCGTCTGCTTTCGCGACCCGAGCCCGACCCCTTCCTCTTCCGCACCACGTGGCATGTCCGGTATCAGCTCGATATGGAGGCGATGCAGCGGACAGCAGGCTGGATTGTCGGCGAGCACGACTTCGCGTCGTTCTGCCGCAGGGCGAAGAGAAAGAACACCGTGCGGCGAGTACTCGGCTCCGAGTGGATACGAGACGGGGATATCGTCGAGTTTCGGATCACGGCCACGTCGTTCTGTCACCAGATGGTGCGATCACTGGTCGCGCTCTGTGTCGAGGTCGGACGAGGCAAGATCTCCGCAGACGAGGTCCCGACCATCATCGCGGCAAGAGATCGGGCGGCTGCCACGGGCGCGGCCCCGCCGCACGGACTGATCTTGTGGGAGGTCGGCTATCCCGCCGATTGCTCGTAGGCCTGCAGGGATTCGCGGAGCCGTTCGGTTTGCTCGACACTCACCGTTTCCACGGCGATCCCCAGTTCGGTCGTCCCGAACGGCAATCCCGCACCTTCTCTCCGGTGATTGACGGTCAGCACATTCGCTCCGAGGTCGGCGATCAGGTTCAGTACGGTGGCAAGTTGCCCCGGCACGTCAGGAATCAGGACCCTGAACCATGCGTAGCGCCCTGCAGCCTCGAGGCCGTAGCGGAGGACTTTGCCCACGAGAAGAGGGTCGATGTTCCCGCCCGACAGCACGATCACACACGGATCGGGTGTGTCGGGGAGCGCTCCTTCGACGAGCGCTGCGACACCGACTGAACCTGCGCCCTCGACGACCAGCTTGGCGCGCTCCAGCAACAGCATGACCGCGCGTGCCGCCGCCCGGTCGTCCACGGTGACGATGTCGTCGACGACTTTCTCGATGTGGGCGAAGGCAAGTGGGGATGGCACCGGGACGGCGATTCCGTCCGCAACGGTGGGGTGATAGGGCACCGAAACGGGGCTGCCATGTTTGCGAGAGGCGAGGTAGGG
Organism: Gammaproteobacteria bacterium; assembly: GCA_011682695.1. Classification (NCBI taxonomy): domain Bacteria; kingdom Pseudomonadati; phylum Pseudomonadota; class Gammaproteobacteria; species Gammaproteobacteria bacterium. The sequence goes on along the minus strand of JAACED010000039.1, from coordinate 6,008 downwards.
GGCGACCGACTCGATCTCGACGCCGATGATTCGGGTATCGGGGCGCAGCGTCTTGATTGCGATGCCGGTCCCCGAGATCAGGCCGCCGCCACCGACCGGGACTACCACCGTTGCTGCGTCCGGGAGCTGTTCGAGGATCTCGAGGCCAAGGGTGCCTTGACCGGCGATGATGCCGGGGTCGTCGAACGGGTGAATGAACAGAGCTCCGGTTTCGTCGGCGAACCGCCGCGCGGCCTCGACGGCGGCCTGGATGTCCTCGCCGCCGAGGCGGACCTCCGCTCCGTAGCTGCGCGTTGCCTCCACTTTCGGGATCGCAGCCGAACGGGGCATGAAGATCGTCGCCGGAATCCTGGCCATCTGGGCTGCGAGCGCGACACCCTGGGCGTGGTTCCCTGCAGATCCCGCGACCACTCCCGTGTCCGCGGCGAGTTGGCCGATCACGTTGGAAGCCCCTCGAATCTTGAACGAACCGGTCCGCTGCAGGTTCTCGGCTTTCAACCAGACGTCTCTGCTCGCCATGCGGGAAAACGATGCTGAGTGCAGGAGGGGAGTGGTGATCACCGAACCGCGTTGACGTTCACGCGCCGCCAGGATGTCTTCGATGGTGAGCAGAGTCATGGCAGACGCAGGATAGGGGGTTCTCGTGACGAGGCCGTTTCTCATACCGGCCACACGTCCCCGGGGGGCCTCTCATTTGGCGCTTTTACCCCGCCCGTTCTACCATGTGGCGGCTCCGAGAGTCTCGGAGCGCTTCCTTCACGAGGTTTCTATGAGGCTGCAAAAGACGTATTCTCCCAAGGCCGAGGATGTCCACCGAGAGTGGTTCGTCGTCGACGCCGAGGATCTTCCCTTGGGACGCCTGGCGTCCGAGGTTGCTCGCATCCTGCGCGGCAAGCACAAGCCGATGCAGGCTCCACACGTCGACACGGGCGACTTTGTGATCATCATCAACGCCGACAAGGTGCGGGTCAGTGGGCAGAACAAGGTCTACTATCGCCACTCCGGGTATCCGGGTGGGCTGACCGAAGAGGGACTCGAGTCCCTCAGGGGACGGCGTCCTGAGGAAATCGTACGGCGAGCGGTCCGGGGAATGCTCCCCAAGAACCGCTTGGGTCGCCAGATGCTTCGCAAGCTCAAGGTGCATGCCGGCCCCGACCATCCGCACCAGGCGCAGTCCCCCCAGGAGCTGGTATTCGATATTCGAAAGGTGGAGTCCTGATGTCCAAGCCGCTCGTTCAGGCAACCGGCCGTCGCAAGGAGTCCGTCGCCCGGGTGCGGTTCTACGACGGCACCGGGGCGGTCACGCTCAACGGCAAGCCGCTTGACACGTACTTCCCCACGATGGCCCAGCGGCTTCGTCTCCTCGCGCCTCTGCGTGAGACGAACCGGGAAGGTCGTTACGACATCAAGGCGAAGCTCGAAGGCGGAGGAACGACCGGCCAGGCCGACGCACTTCGTCTCGGTATCGCCCGTGCACTCATCGTGCTCGAACCTGAGCTACGGCCGATGCTGAAGAAGGCGGGCTATCTCACCCGCGACGCTCGCAAGGTGGAGCGCAAGAAATACGGCCTGCGTAAAGCGCGAAGAGCACCGCAGTACACCAAGCGGTAGCTACCCTCGCCGTATGCTCAAGAACGGCAACCGGCTTTTCGGCACCGACGGGATCCGCGGTGTGGCCAACACCGAACTCAGTGCTGACATCGCCATGTCGCTCGGGCGCGCAGCCGGTGAGACGATTCGTGGCGGCTCGATTCTCGTAGGCCGTGACACACGGCGCTCTGGTGAGATGCTCGCAGAAGCGCTCCAGGCCGGATTTCACTCGGTCGGTGTCGACACCGTCGACGTCGGTGTCCTTCCGACCGGCGGCATTTCTCATCTCGTCGAGGCGTCGGGTGCGACGATGGGAGTCGTTGTGTCCGCATCACACAATCCCGCGGTCGACAACGGCATCAAGTTGCTCGACGGGCGCGGCGCCAAACTTGCCGACGAGCAAGAGGATGCAATCGAGGCGAGGCTGCGCCAGGGCCCACCGTGGCATCTTGCCGATGGCGATCGGGTTGGCACTCGCTTCCCGATGGTGGACGCCGAGGACCGCTACGTGCGTTTTCTCCAAGGGTCGACGTCCTATTCGCTGCGCGGTTTCGGCCTTCTCCTCGACTGTGCCAACGGCGCTGCAAGTCGCGTCGCTCCCGAACTGTTCCGAAGACTCAAAGCCGATGTGGAGACCATGTGCGCGGAACCCGACGGCACGAATATCAACGACGGGTGTGGTGCCGCTCACCCCGAGTTTCTCGCCAGGCATTCCAAGGGCCGGATCGGGCTTGCGTTCGACGGGGATGCGGACCGGCTGATCGCCGTCGACGAGGACGGGATCCCCGCGAACGGCGATGTGATCATGGCGATCATCGCTCGTCAGATGAAAGAGGCCGGCCGGCTCAAGAAGAACATCGTGGTTGCGACCGTCATGGCCAATCTCGGGTTTCGCAAGGCGATGGAACGCCTGGGCATCGAAATCGTCGAGACGCAAGTCGGTGACCGTTACGTCAAAGAGGCGATGTGGAATCGACGAGCGATTCTCGGCGGAGAGCAATCGGGCCATGTGATCTTCGCTGACCGGGCCGTGACCGGCGACGGCCTCTTGACGGCAGTGCGGCTGCTCGAGGTGTTGGCGATCACCGGCAAGGAACTGCGACAGCTTCGGGCCGAGACGATCACCGAGTTCCCACAGATTCTGCGCAACGTGCGCGTGGAGGACAAGGGACAACTCGAAGACGCGCAAGTGCTGTGGGAGACGATTCGCGAACGGGAAGCCCAACTGGCCGGCAACGGACGGGTCCTTGTGCGAGCGTCCGGAACCGAGCCGCTCGTGAGGATCATGGTCGAGGCACCGACTCGTGACGAGGCGATCGCCATCACGGACGAACTCGTCGCCATTACGCGCCGGGAACTCGGCGGCTGAGTCTCCCAACGACGTGTATCTTCTTCCGCCAATGAGGGGACCGCTTCGGATCCGGGCTGCGATTGGCTACTCTTGCTGTCGAACCGGCACGACATGCCTTCAGCGCCTGGCCCCTCGCGGGGTGACGAGGAAGAGGGAGTATCGAAGCATTCGGCGGATGCCCTCTCGGCCACCACGGTCGTGACGAAGCGGAGCAAAACCCGGGGGTGACCCTGTAACAGAGGCCGCTTCGACGTGGGAGACGGGATCGACCCGTCTGGTGCCGGTCTCCAACCGAGAAGGAGACATCATGTGCGGCATTGTCGGCTACGTTGGCCCGCGCCAAGCCCAGGACGTCCTTGTCGCCTCGCTGCGACGCCTCGAATACCGCGGGTACGACTCCGCGGGCATCGCGGTGTCGAACGGTGGGGCCATCGAGATCCGCAAGGCAGCGGGAAAACTCGATCGGATGGCAGCGATGGTCGAGGCGAATCCACTCACGGGGACCCTCGGCATCGGTCACACCCGCTGGGCGACCCATGGGGTTCCCAACGATGTCAACGCCCATCCGCACTTCGACCAGACCGGCGAGTTCGTCGTCGTCCACAACGGCATCATCGAGAACTATCTCGACCTCAAAGACGAACTCTCGGAGGCCGGGCACTCCTTCGTCTCCGACACCGACACCGAAGTGCTGATCCACCTCATCGCCGACGAGTTCGACGGGGACCTGGCGGAGGCGGTCCGCCGTGCCGTCGCCCGCGCCACAGGGGCCTATGCGCTGGTGACGATGTCCGCCAGGGAGCCCGATCGGATCGTTGCTGCGCGCATGATCAGTCCGCTGGTGGTCGGCATTGGTGACGGAGAGACGTTCCTCGCCTCCGACATTCCGGCGATCCTGCCGTATACGGATCAGATGCTGGTGGTCGAGAACGGCGAGATGGTGACGCTCACCCTCGAGGGAGCGGTGATCGAGACCCTCGAGGGGAAACCGGTGGACCGCTCGCCACAGAAGATCACCTGGACGGTCGAACAGTCCGAGAAGTCCGGCTTTCCGCACTTCATGCTGAAGGAGATCTACGAGCAACCCGGTGTGATCGACGAGACCCTCCGGGGGCGCCTCCTCCGAGACGGGTCCGTCACTTTGGAGGCAGTCGACTTCCCCGACGGCTTCGTCGACAACCTCTCGAAGATCTGGGTGACTGCCTGCGGGACCGCGTACCACGCAGGGTTGGTCGCCCGAGAAGTGTTGGAGAAGACGCTGCGCATCCCCGTCGAGGTCGAATATGCCCACGAGCTGCGGTACCGAGATCCTCTGATCGACCCGGGAACGTTAACGGTCGCCATCAGCCAGTCGGGGGAGACCGCCGACACCCTTGCCGCCGCCCGGCTTGCCAGAGAGCGAGGGTCGCGACTTCTCGCCATCACGAACGTCGTGGGATCCACGCTGAGCCGGGTCGCCGACGATGTGCTGTACACGAGAGCAGGCCCCGAGATCGCTGTTGCCTCGACCAAGGCGTATATCGCCATGCTCGTCGGTGAGTACATGCTTGCCCTTCGACTGGGTCGTGCCCGTGGCACGGTGTCGGACGCTCGCGCCGCCGAACTGGCCGCGGAACTCTGGACGCTGCCCGACAAGGCGGCTCAGGTGCTCGAACATGACGCGGCGATTCTCGAGATTGCCGACCGGTTTGCGAGCACGTCGGACGTGTACTTCATCGGCAGGGGTCTCGACTACGCGGTGGCGACCGAAGGATCGTTGAAGCTGAAGGAGATTTCCTACATGCACTCGGAGGCGATGCCCGCCGGCGAACTCAAGCACGGCACGCTCGCGCTCATCACCGAAGGCACGCCGGTCGTGGTCATCTTGACTCAGCAGCACCTCTACGACAAGACGATCTCTGCGCTGTTGGAGGTGAAGGCCAGGGGAGCCCACGTGCTCGCGCTCGCCTACGACGACGACGGCCAGGTGGACAAGTACGCCGATGAGGTACTGCGTATCCCGAGGACCTACGACTTCCTGAGTCCTGTCCTGTCGATCATCCCGCTCCAGTTGCTCGCCTACCACGCGGCACGGGTGCTGGGCCACGACATCGACATGCCGAGGAACCTGGCCAAGAGCGTGACGGTGGAGTGACGCTGTCCCGGCGGTGACGGCGCCGACTGTCTTTCGGGCGGTGAGACGGTAGCGTGGCCCCATGCGTGTCATCGGTCTCGGAATCGACCTGGTCGAGATTGCCAGGGTGCAACTGCTGCTGGAGAAGTACCCGCGGTTTCCCGAGCGAGTGTTCACCGACCATGAGCGTGCCTATGCATCACGGTACGCAAACCCTGCGAGTCGGTTCGCCGCCCGCTTTGCCGGCAAGGAGGCGGTGATGAAGAGCCTCGGTGTCGGATGGCGGCACGTCGGATGGAAAAACATCGAGATCACCGGCGGGGGGCAGCCTCGGGTGAACCTTTCCGGCCGCGCCCTGGCCCGAGCCGAGCGGCTGGGGGTCACCGAGGTGTTGGTCACGATCACCCACACCGACGACACCGCCATGGTCTTCGCGATGGCCCTCGAACAGGGCGACTAACTGCGAGCCCAGGGCTCGTAGGTACCCCAGGGGTACCCCTGAGCCCAGGGTTCAACGAGGGTCACCGATTGAGGCGGTTTCGGAGCTCTTTGATCCTGGCCCTGAGTGCCGGCATGTTGTTCCACCGCTCATGGACCGCTCGGAGGTATTGGACGTCCCGAGGCTCCAGCCCACCCCCCGACGGGCTGCCGCCTCCCAGCGATGTCCTCGTCTTCTTGATCTGCTGGGATACGAGATGTTCGAGTTGTCGTTCGAGGGTTGCCAGCTCCTCTTCGAGCATGGCCCGTCCTTGGGGATGCACAGAGAAGCATGCCTGAACGCGCGCTCGGAGGTCGGCCTGTTCCGTTTCGAGTGCTTCACGCGTCGTGGGATCGGAGTTATTCGCCAGTTCGACGGCGATGGCGGCGAGCCGCTCGCGTAGTTGGTCGATCGTCGGGTCCATCGCCATTGACGATACCTCCTGAACCCTGGGCTCGTAGGTACCCCAGGGGTAC
>JAACED010000038.1 GCA_011682695.1 Gammaproteobacteria bacterium | reverse complement strand
GCGCGTTCCTCGTCCGGATAGCTCTCCGCGATGCGAGCTTCGGCGAGGCGTGCGAGGGCGGCGGCGGTGACCATCGCGATGAGATCCTTGAGTTTGAGGACGCCACCTTCGCGTGTTTTGAACGGCTTGCCGTCGGTGCCGTTCATCGTGCCGAAGGCAATATGCTCGAGGACGACATTATCGGGAACGACTCCGGTGAGCCTCGCAGCCCGGAACACCTGGATGAAATGCAGGGCCTGCCTCGCGTCGACGACATAGAGGATGTCTTCTGCCCCCAGCTCGGTGATCCGCTGGTCGAGGGTGGCGAGGTCGGTTGTCGTGTACAGGTAGGAACCGTCGGACTTCGTCAGGAGCATAGGAGGAATGTCCATCTGGTCGCCCTCCTCTGCGACCGGCACCACGAGAGCACCGTCACTCATCACGGCGCGACCGGAAGACTTGATGCGTTCGAGGAGCGGTGCGATTCGATCGTGGACCGTGCTCTCGCCGTACCACAGGTCGAATCTCACTCCCAGGGCCTCGAAGTCGGCACGTTGTGCGCTGATGGAGACATTCGCGAAATGTTGCCAAAGTGCCCGGTAACCGGGTCGTCCATTCTGCAGTTCGGTGGTTGCCCGGCGAGCACGCTCCGCTTCGGCTTCGTCTTCTGCGACGCGCGCCGCCACTGTCGGATACATCTCGTGGAGGTCATCGAGGGTCACGGGCGACTCGGTCGGGTAGGGGCCACTGAAGGATGCGTCGAAGTAGGGAAGGTCCGGGTATCGGCGCTCCACCTCGATGATCAGCATTCCCATCTGCGTTCCCCAGTCACCCAAGTGGATATCGCTGGTGACGTCGTGACCGAGGAATCGAAGGAGGCGCTGGAGAGAGTCGCCGATGATCGTGGACCGGAGGTGACCGACGTGCATCGCCTTTGCAACGGTGGGACCACCAAAGTCGACGATGTAACGGACGGGATGCTCCACCAGGGTGCAGCCGCACCGCTCATCGTCCACGGCCGCCTGGGTCACCGCAGCAATTGCAGCATCGGTCAGCGTCAGGTTGATGAATCCGGGCCCGGCGATCGACACTGCGGCGAACATCTCCGTGGCCGTGAGGGCGTCAATGACGGTCTGGGCGATCTCACGTGGGTTCCTGCCGACGCTGCGGGCAGCCGCCAGTGCGCCGTTGCACTGGAACTGGCCCAGGTCGGGCCGTTTGGAGACGGCCACGGACCCATAGGAACGGTCGACCCCGGCGACTTCGAAGGCGTCACCGACGATTTCTGAAAGACGCGCGAGCAAAGACATGGATCGCAAGGGTACCCGCTGTCGGGCCCCGGGTCGCCGTGCACCGTTCCGATCAGTACTTGTACAGCTCCAACGCGTGCTCGACGATGCCGGCCGTGTTGGGCATGATCATCGCCTCGAGCTTGGCGTTGAACGGGAATGTCGGCACATCGGGGCTGGCGTAGCGGCGGACCGGTGCATCCAAGTGCTCGAACGCCTTGTCCACGATCTGTGCCGCGAGCTCGGCCCCATATCCACCGAACTCGTTGTCCTCGTGCACGATGAGTACCCGTGTGGTCTTTTCGACGGAGGCCTCGATGGTCGGCCAATCGAGGGGTTTCAGCGTCCTCAGGTCGATGATCTCGGCGGAGACACCGTGCTCTGCAAGCTGATCGGCGGCTTCCAGGGCGAACCGTGCCATGGTCCCGTAGGCGAGAATCGTGAGATCGGTACCCGCCCTGCGAATGGCGGCCTTGCCGAGCGGAATGCGATACTCCCCGGCCGGGAACGGGCCCGTTGCCAGTCGATACAGTTTCTTCGGTTCGAGGAACAGCACCGGATCCGGATCTTCCGCTGCAGACCAGAGCAGGCCTTTGGCGTCGGCCGGCGTCGACGGGATCACCACCTTCAGTCCGGGGATGTGGGCGTAGAACGCCTCGACCGATTGCGAGTGGTAGAGGGCGCCGCGGATGCCGCCGCCGTACGGCGCACGGATCACCATCGGACACCGCCATCTGCCCTTTGTGCGGTAGTGGATGCGGGCAACCTCCGAGACGATCTGGTCGAAGGCGGGATGGATGAAGTCCGCGAACTCGATCTCGACGAGCGGCTTCTTGCCGGCCGCTGCCATACCGACGCCGACACCGACGATGAGAGATTCGGCGAGCGGCATGTTGAAGCTGCGGTCACTTCCGAAAGCGACCTCGAGTCCCTGCGTGGCCTTGAATACGCCACCCTTCGGGTCGGCGACGTCCTCACCGAAGACCACTGTCTCGGGATGGCGCTCCATGATCTCATGCAGCGTACGGTTGATGGCCGAAATGAGATTGGTTTCTTCGCCTTCGATCGGCGCTTCCGGTGCCACGGCCGGCTGTGCCGGAGTGATCGGATTCATGTACACCACCGAAAACGGATCGTCGGGATCCGGGGCGGCCTCGACCGTGTCGACGGCCCTTTTGAGCTCTTGGGCGATCTCCGCTTCCATGCGCTCGTCGTCCTCGTCGCTCAGCAGGCGGGTCTCGATGAGGTATTGCCGGAGCTGACTGAGCGGGTCGCGCCGTTTCCACGCTTCGACTTCCTCGCGGCTGCGGTACAGCGTGTCGTCGTCGTCCGATGTGTGCGCGTAGTAGCGATACGTTCTTGCTTCGATCAGGGTCGGTCCGTCACCTCTGCGAGCGCGATCCGCAGCGTCCTTCGTGACTTTGTATACGGCGAGGGGATCGTTGCCGTCGACCAGCACCCCGTGGACGCCGTAGCCGACTGCCCTGGCCGAGATGCGCCCGCCGACTTCCTCTCGTTCGGGTACGGAGATGGCGTACTGGTTGTTCTCGATGAGGACGATCAGCGGCAGGGAGTGGATCCCGGCGAAGTTCATCATTTCATGCCAGTCGCCTTCAGAGGTGGACCCTTCACCGCCGGACACGAACACGATCGCCCCGGTGCCGTCTTGCTGGACCACTTTGGCGATGCCTGCTGCGTGCGGATACTGCGTCGCTATGGGTGAGGAGTGGGAGAAGATACGACGTTCGCGCAACGACCAGTGCGATGGCATCTGGCGCCCCTCGCTCGAGGGGTCTCCGGCCTTGGCCATGACTCCGAGAAGCACCTGTTCAGGTGTCATGCCCCATGCGAGCACGGTGCCGAGATCTCGGTAGTACGGGAGGGCCCAGTCGATGTCGGGGTTCATCGCCATCACTGGAGGAACCTGTGATCCCTCCTGCCCGGAAGCGGAAACTACGAACGCGGCCCGCCCCTGGCGGTTCAGTGCCCAGATCCGTTCGTCGAGTCTTCGAGCGAGCAGGATCCCCCGATACATGTCGATGACCTGCTCGTCAGTTAGGCCCAAGGCCTTGTGATTGTCCTGTAACTCGGCAACGACTTCCACCGTTTCTCCCTTCAGTCGCCGTCGATCCCGCCGCATCCGACGGTGGCGGGCGTGCATTGATGCCCAGAGAAAGACTTGGTCCCGCCTGCGGCGGGACCTGATGCTGTGGAGCGGGTTGTGCGAATGATACGAAGTCGTAGGGCGACCTCGATGTTGAGGAGGACTTCGTCGTAGACCGCTACGCCCATTCGCGACTGCTCCTTCCGATTGTCCGATGTCAACAGTGTAGTGGCTGAGTGAGTGCCTCTTCCCGGGAACGCCCTGTGCCCCCTGTGTCTTCCAACGATTACGGCTGAGTAGCATGCCGGCTGTGATTCGGACAGCCTTTTTGCGCGTGTACCTTCCCGAGCGAGCTCTGCCGGGACAGGTCGTCGTTGTCGACCATCCGCCAATGCCTCAGGTGGCTGCAGGCGCTTTCGGTCTCCTGGCGGAACCGATGCAAGACGACGCGCTCCTCGCCGAGTGGCGGGGAACCCGGTTCCTCTGCCCGCGTTTCCCCCGAATTCGTGTGCTGGAAGGCTTGCTTGCCTTTCACCATGCGTATTCGGACATCGGTGGTGACGTGATCGTGCCCGAGCAGGTGGCTGCCAGGGCGGCCGACGAACTTGCCCGTCTTCACGATCGCCAGCCGTCGGTCCGGTCGCACATCCTCACGGCTGCCTGGCATGTGCCCTTGCGCTGGTTCGTGGCGTTCGATTCGACAGAACGCGAACTGGTTTCACGACTCGATGGAACGTCGATTCGGTATCGGACTTCACTGGTGCAGGCAACCGACCGGGTGGCTTCAGCGCTCGACACGCTGCGGGGGGCCGGGTTCGACTACGTGGTCACGGAGGAACTCGACGAGTTTCGAGGCTGGCTGGACGACTTTCCCGCTGCGTCGATGGTGGAGTTGGACTACGGGTCCGTCGCCGAGTTCTTCGCAGATGGCGAGCTGGTGTTCGACGAAACGGCTGCAGAGGTGCATGCATCTTTGGAAGCTCTGGATGTGGGCGACCTCAAGACGGCGGGGGACCGTTACGGAGAAGCGGTGGCCCGCTGGGCGCCGTTGATGGCAGTCATCCACAGCAACTAGGAGATTGCTGAGTGATGCCGGTGTGAAGCCAGGCAGGCCCCGTTCGACCCAGGACTCCCTCCACCGCTGGGCGGCACCTCCCAAGACCCCCTCCGTCCTCGGCCAGAGCTCCGAGGACACCTCCCCCCCAGTGAGCGAAGCGAGTTGTCTCTCCCCCCAGTGAGCGAAGCGAGCGTTGGGGGGAGTACGGCGAAGCCGACCGGGGCCGGCGGAGCCTGGCGTAATGATTGGGGATCGAGGCGTCAGCGGATGCCGGTGGTAGAAGCGAGAACGGCGACCTGCCAGGGTGAAAGTCGCCGTTGTCGCGGGCAGCCCATCCAGGAACGGACTGACCTGGCGAGCCTACTCAGCGGTGAGTCGATGTCGAGTCGGCGAGTAACAAGTGTGAAAAGAGGCGTTTCGTCCGCCTAACGGTGCCGGCACGAGACTGCCCCCCAGGTCCGGGACCTGGGGTTTTGCTGGTGGCCAGGGGCAGAATCGAACTGCCGACCCCAGGTTTTTCAGACCTGTGCTCTTCCTACTGAGCTACCTGGCCGAGCAGATTGGCGGGGACGACGGGATTTGAACCCGCGACCTCCGGCTTGACAGGCCGGCGTGAACTCCAGGCTTCACCACGCCCCCAAGACCGCTCCACGGCGCAGCCGTGTAGACGGCGGCAGTATAGGGGGTCTCGAACACGCCCGGGTTCGTCATCCGTGCCGCAGCAGGATCTTGCCGAACTGATCTTTCCCTTGCATGCGGCCCAGAGCCGAGGGGAGGTCGTCGAAACCGAAGACGGAGTCGACGAGTACCGGCACCCGCCCTGTGGCAACGAGGCGTGTCGTCGATGCGAACTCACCGAAGTCGTACATGGTCGACCCGATGATCTCGAGCTGTTTGAAGAACAATCTCGGAACGGTGAGCTCCACGGTCGTTCCTCCCGTTGCTCCACAGGTGACGAGACGGCCGCCCTTTTCGAGGGAGCGAATGGAAGTGTCCCACGTCGGCTTCCCCACGTTCTCGAGTACGACATTCGCGCCGGCGCCGATGGCGGCCTTGAGAGCGCGGTCATAGCTCTCATCAGAAAGGAAGCCGCCGTCCGCTCCCAGTGAGATCGCCTTCTCGATCTTCTCTGGGTCCCGGGAGGTGACATACACGTTTGCTCCCATCGCCTTGCCGATGAGCATTCCTGCGCTCGAGACACCACCTCCGACGCCGATGACCAGCAGCGTTTCACCACCCTGGAGACGGGCCCTGTGCAACATGCGGTATGCGGTGCCGTAGGCGAGGCCGTACGCGCCCGCCTCCTCCCAGCTCAGGGAGGAAGGCTTCGCCGTGATGTTGTGGGCCGGGACAACGACCTGCTCAGCGAAGGTCCCCCAGCGGTGTTCACCGAGGATCTGGTAGGTGTCACAGAATGGTGTGTCGCCGCGCAGACACGCTGCGCAGTGTCCACACGAGAGAGACGGGTTGACGATGACTTCGTCGCCGATGGCCATTCCGGCGACATCTGCACCGAGGGCGTCGATGACGCCTGAACCGTCCGCGCCGGCAACGTGGGGGAGCGGGGGTTTCGGCATCCCCATGGACGACCAGATGTCGAGATGGTTGAGGGCCGAGATTTGCAGGCGAACACGGACTTCACCGGGCCCGGGGCTCGGAGTTTCGACCTCCTCGAGGGTGAAGGATTCCGGTCCGCCGATGTCGTGAAGGAGCCAAGCTTTCATGACAGGCAGCGTAGTAGCGGCCTGTCGCCGGGTCAGCTCCAGAACGTCTCAATCATTCTGAGGACCCGCTGAACCTCGTGTACGGGGCATGTCGACGACGGTTCTCGGCAGTGCCGGCCCTTTCCAGGCACGACGGTCGGACGCTTCGAGCTGTTCGTCCTCAGAGCGCTTCAAACGCCTCGGCGAACTCGGGCGGGAAGCGGGTCGGCTTGCCGTCGAGGCCGGTGACCGCCGCGCGGATCTCGAGCGTCGCGATCAACGTGTCGTCTCGGAACATTCGCTGCCGCCATATGGACGACGCCCGACGGCGCTCTACGAGCTCGGACTCGATACGCAGCGTATCCCCGGAGACCGCGGGGCGAATGAATCGGGCATTCATCTCGACGACCACCAGGTGGATGCCTGCGGCCGACATTTGATCCATGCCGAGTCCCACCGCTTCGAGGGCCTCGATGCGAGCGGTTTCGAAGTAGCCGAAGTACGCGGTGTGGTTCACGTGGCTGTAGGGGTCCAGTTCATAGAAGCGGACCTTGATGGTCGTCGTGCGTGCCATGAGTGGACAGGCTAATGCAGGCGCTCTCGCGTGGTCGTAGCATTGCGCCCGGGAGAGGAGGCTCCAGATGCTGCCATGGCTCAACGTTGCGGTGATGATCGGCGCCACGATCTTGACGTTTGCCTTCTATGTGGCGAGTGTCGGGCCGGCGGCGTTGTCGCGACAGATCGGTGCGGAAGCCGCCTATCGGAGGTGCACACGGTTCCGGATCCTCTCCGCGGTGATGATGACGGTCGTGGGGATCAACTACGTGGTGTATGCGTTCTTCCCGTTGCCGTGGTCGTTCCCGAAGACGCTTCCGTGGCCCTACTGGGTGTCCGCGCTGATCGCCGTCGTGATCGCCATTCCTTCGGGCATCGTGTTCGCCCGCGGGATGAGAGACGCCGGCGAGGAGACCATGGTTCTTAAGGAACAGCACACCATGTACGGCGGAATCTACAAGAAGATCAGGCATCCACAGGCTGCGGGCGAGGTCTGGTACTGGTGGGTGATTGCCTTCCTATGCCACTCACCCTTCCTGGCGGTCTACTCGTTCGTGTGGCTTCCACTGTTTCACTTCATGTCGCGGGCGGAGGAGCGTGACCTGTTGATCAGATACGGGGACGACTACCGGGCCTACATGGAACGCACGGGCATGTATCTCCCAAGACGGGCGCACACCGGCTCATAGGCCGACGACTCCGTCGGGGTCGATGCGGAAACGGATCGATGTGCCGGGCTCCTCGGCGTGGTCGAGTTCGGCCTGGAGGATCGTCCCGTCGGGCATCTCGAGATGGGTCGTGTAGTGGCCTCCCCTGAAGCTGCGTTGCGCGACGACAGCTTCGAGCGGACCGTTTGTCGTGATGGCATCCTGTCTGATGATCACTTGGCCGGCGCCGTCGGAGACTCCTGGGGCTTCGAACGTGCCCCACGGTGCGGTGGCGATCCCGCCGGACACGTTGACCGTGACCACGTTGGCGAACCCGAGAAACCGGGCCACCCACGCGTCCACCGGTGCTCGCCACACCTGCTCGGGAGTACCAGCTTGCGCAACTGTGCCATCTCGTAGGATGACGATCCAGTCGGCGATCCCAAATGCCTCCTCCTGGTCGTGGGTGACGTAGATCGCGGTGATGTTGTGAGTCACGAAGAGATCTCTGAGCTCCGGAACGATCCGCTCTCTCAACGTCCGGTCGAGAGATCCGACCGGCTCGTCGAGCATCAGGACCTTCGGCTCGGGAGCGAGCGAACGAGCCAGGGCGACCCGCTGCTGTTCCCCGCCGGAGAGATGTCCCACGCCGCGATGCTCGTAGCCTGCAAGCCCGACCCAGCCGAGTACTTCTGCGACTCTGCGGTCCACATCGGGGCGGTCCTCGATACCGAAGGCGACGTTTGCGCCGACTGTCATATGCGGAAACAGGGCGTAGTCCTGGAACATCAGCCCGAAGCCTCGTGCGTGCGGCGGTGTGTGGTCGAGCAACTTGCCGTCCCAGGCGATGGACCCGGAGTCGAAGCGCTGCAGGCCGGCGATGGTTCGCAGCAGCGTCGTCTTTCCACTTCCGCTGGGACCGAGGATCGCGACGACCGTTCCGTCCGTCACGGTGAGGTTCACATCGTGGAGGAATGGCACTCCTTCGAAGGAGACGGCGAGGTCCTTCACTTCGAGCATCAGAAGTCACCTAACTCGCCGAAGCGGAACCGCTCGATGAGGAGTATCGAGAGTGCGGTCAGCACCATGAGCACCGTTGCGAGCGCCAGCGCTTGATCGAGGGTGCCTGGCCGCCCGAGCAGACGGAAGATCGCGATCGGCAACGTGGGTGTCGCCGGCCGGGCAATGAAACTGGTGGCACCGAACTCTCCGAGAGATATGGCGAACGCGAACCCTGCGCCTACCAGTCCGGCGCGAAACACCATCGGGAGGTCGATCCGTCGCCACACGCGGGAAGGGGGAGCACCGAGCATTGCCGCAGCTTCGCGCAGCTTCTCCTTCACGGACCGCATTACCGGAACGGCGGTTCGCACGACGAACGGGATCGCGACGAGCGCGTGGGCGATCGGTATCAGCACCGGTGAGGTCCTCAGGTCGACCGGTCGCCCGAGCGCCACGAGGAAACCGAATCCGATCGTCACCGCAGACGTGCCGAGCGGGAGCATCAGCAGCACGTCGAAAGCTCTGGAGAGAAGGCCCGTCCGATAGGCAACGATTGCCGCAGCCGCCATGCCGACGGTCACTGCAATCACGGTCGCTGTGAGGGCGAAGAGGATCGAGTTTCGGATGGCTTCCACCGGCGGGACGAAGAGGGCGGATGTCGGTGTGGCGAGGGATCGGTAGGCAGCGAACCCGAACCCGGTGTCGGTCCGCAGGGAGCGTTCGATGAGTACTGCCAGAGGAGTTCCGAGGAAGAGACCGGTGAAGCCAAGGGTGGTACCGACGATGGCCCGGTCGCGCAAGGTCCTCGGCACTCGTGACACTTCCTGCGCCGGGCGGAGGGGCAGTTCGATCATGCGCCGCTGCTGGTAGCGCGAGTACGCGAACAGGATCGAGGTGACGCCGACGAGTTGAATCACGGCGAGCGCACTCGCGATCGGCAACTGCAGATACGAGATTGTCTGGCGCCAGATCTCGACTTCGATCGTGGCGAAGCGGAGGCCTCCAAGGATGAGGATCACTCCGAAGGACGTGAAGGTGAACAGGAACACGATCGATCCTGCCGCCGCCAGCGCAGGTCGGAGCAGCGGCAATGTGACGGTACGGAACGTGCGCCACCGTCCCGCGCCCAGCATTCGTGCCGCCTCTTCGAGCCGAGGATCGAGATTCGCCCAAAACCCGCCGACGGTACGCACGACGATGGCGTAGTTGAAGAAGACATGGGCGATGAGGATCAGCCACACGGTGCCGCTGAGATCGATCAGTCCGGTCGGTCCGAGGAGCGCCAGAAAGGCCGTTCCGACGACGACGGTCGGGAGCACGAACGGAACGGTGATTGCCGCACGAAGCACGCTCTTGCCCGGGAACCGGTACCGCGCGAAGACATATGCCGCCGGCAACGCGACGACCAGGGTGAGCAGCATGGACGCGGTCGCCTGCCACACGGTGAACCAGATGGCGTTTCGCAGGGTGCCGCGGCGAAACACCTCGGCGAAAGGCGCCAGGTCGACGCGCCCCGCCTGGAGGAGACTCTTGGTGAGAATCGCTCCAAGCGGGTACGCGAAGAAGTAGCCAAGGAAAACCAGAGGGATCGCGACGAGGATGGCGCCGCCGACACGCTCTCGTAGACCGGCTGGGGATTTCACTTTCGTATGATCTCCGTCCAGTCCTCGATCCAGCGTTCCCTGTTCTGTTCGATGAGCGCCGGGTCCAGGGACTCCGGGTGCTCAGGCAGCGTTGTGAACTCGATGAACTCGGGTGGCAACGCGGCTTGGGAATTCGCAGGGAAGACGAACATGTTCAGGGGGATGTCCTCCTGGAACTCTTTCGAGAGCATGAAGTCGATGAGTTTCCGGGCGGCGTCCGGATGCTCGGTGCCCGCGAGGATCCCTGCGAACTCGATCTGACGGAAGCACCCGTCGGTGATGACGGCCGTCGGCGCGCTGGTGAGCGGGGTCTCGGAGAAGATCACCTCTGCCGGCGGGGACGACGCGTAGGAGACGACCAGGGGCCGTGTTCCATCCGACGCAGCGGAGAAGTCCGAGTAGTAGGCCTCCGTCCATCCGGCGTCGACCTTGACTCCGTTTGCCGCCAAGTCTGCCCAGAAGTCCTTCCAGGTGTAGTCGCCCTCCTCACCGAACTCGGCGATCGTTGCCAGCAGAAACGCCAAGCCGGGTGACGACGTCGCCGGATCTTCGACGACGAGCATGTCTCGATAGGCCGGGTCGGTCAGGTCGAGAAGTGAAGTTGGGGCTGGAACGTCTCCCTGGAACGCGGCCTTGTCGTAGTTGAGACAGACGTCGCCGAAGTCGATCGGGGTGACGTGGTGCTCGGGGTCGAGTTGGAGCGCCTTGGGCACCGTTGCCAGGCCCGGTGACGCATACGGATCGAAGATACCTTCCGACAAGGCCCGCGAGAGGAATGTGTTGTCGATGCCGAACATCACGTCCGCAATCGGGTTGTCCTTCGTGAGGATCGCCTGATTGAGCATCGTCCCGGCATCGTCCGACTGCAACAGCTTGACTTTGACACCGGTCTGGGAGGTGAAGTCTGCGAGGACATTGTCCGAGACGGCGAATGCATCGTGGGTGAGCAGGACGATTTCGGTGGGTTGGGCGGTGGTCTCTGCGGGTTGGGTGGTGCTCTCGCTTGTCGTGGTACTCGATTCCTTCGGTGCCGATCCTGTCGGGCTGCATGCCGCGACGATCAGGGTCAGTGCAATGGCGAGTCCGCCGAGACGGCGGACCTTTGGTGTTCTACGCATGGTGCCTCCTTTGTGTTCGGAGGCCAGGCTGAGACAGCTTCCTACGCCGGCATTATCCGGTCAGGTTCCAACGGTCGGAGACTCCAAGTCTCCTTCTCAGCCCGGTCAAACCGAGCTCCCGTGCGATATCGATTGTAGCGGAACCGGCGAGAGAGCCCGCGATCCCGACAAACCATCCGTTCTCGTGACGGTTGACTGGGATCATCCAGGTGAAGCGTCACCAGAACGGGAGAGGGGTCGCTCTCGCCTTCAGGTCCTGTCGGCAGCGCCTCCAACGAGCAGGGCCACTCCCAGGGCGATGACGGCTGCCGGCAGCAGGTAGTCCGAAGGAACGTCCCAAACCCCGGCCGCTTCGAGAAGGAAGACGACGCCGACGATGACGAAGAACACCCCGGCGGTAATGGAACCCTTCATCGTGATACTCCGATCTGCCCGGCAAAGGCGGAGACGTTCAATACCAGGGTTCGGTTGCTGTCTCCCGGCGATGTCTTGTCGAGACCTACGCCCACACCCGACCGCCGTTCCCCGAATGCGTTGATCTCTCCGAACAACGTGTTGGCGCTCACCTCGACGGTGACGTTATCTGGGACACGAATCTCGATTTCTCCGGCGAACACACTGACATCGACCTTGGTCGTCCCGGACGGCAGGTCGAGGTCGCGCAAGTCGAGGGTGAGACTGCCGGCAAACATGGAGGTGTCCTTGAGGTCGGTCATGCTGGCTATCCGTTCGTTCCGCTCACCGACTGCACTTCCGGTCGTGTTGACGCTGACGGCCGTGCCTCCACCTGCCATGAGCATGAGCGTCAGGATCACACCGAGAGCGATCAGACCACCGTGCCTGTGCCCCTTGGCGTCGGCGATGAGAGCCACGCCGATGATGACGAGGATGGCGGGGAGGATCCAGTCCCAGGCGAGGCGGTCGATGAGTCCTGCGGTCTGGAGGAACCATCCAATCCCGATCAGCAGGAGGATCAGGCCGAGGACGAGTCGCCCGGCCCGACCGTTCATCGTCTGCCTCCAACGATCACCGCCAGACCGATGATGATCACGATGACCGGCAGGATGAACTTGCTGATGCTTGGGACGATACGGTTGAGGATCATGAACCCACCGATGATGATCAGCGTGCTGCCAATCAGTACCGTTGCGCTGCTTGCCTGGCCGGTCGCCGGCCCGACGTTGTCGCCGGGCTTTTCCATCGGTATGGCGATCCACCCGATCAGATAGATCAGGAAACCCGAACCGCCTGCGACGAGCAAGATGAGCAGGATGATCCGGATGATCACCGAGTCGATGCCCAGATAGCGTCCCAAACCACCTGCGACTCCTGCGATGACCTTGTCGCTTGCACTTCGTCGGAGGACCTTCGGCGTGCTCGTCGGCGTCGGGCTCTCAGGCGTGCTCATGTGTTCCCTCCTGGCGTTGATTCCAACCTACTCGAGTACGCGCGACCGGTCTTCCCGTTCTGGCGACGCTGGAGCGTGACTATTCCCGCCGAGCGTCACGAGAACGAATCACCACCGGATCAGCATCGATGCCCAGGTGAATCCGCTGCCGAAGGATGCCGATGCCACCAGCATCCCCGGCTGCAGGACTTCGGCTTTCTCGGCCTCGTGAAGTCCGATCGGGATCGTTGCGGCGGTCGTGTTGGCAAACCGGTCGATTGTGTTGAACACCTTCTCCTCGGGAATCCCCATGCGTTGGGCGACGGCCTCGTTGATCCGGAGATTGGCCTGGTGAAAAACGAAGAGGTCGACGTCTTCGAGAGCGACACCGTTGGCCTCGATGGTCTCGGTGATCGCTTCCGGCATGCGCTTGATCGCGTTGACGTACACCTTGCGGCCGTTCATCTTGGGATAGATTTGGCCGCGGTCGATGATCTCGTAGGTCACCATGCGGTCACCGACGGCCATTCCTGGGGCCTCGACCCACAACTCTTCGGCAAACGTGCCGTCGGCGTGCAAATGTGTGGAGAAGACATGCGGATCGACCGCAGGGTCCTGGACGTCGGTGGCTTCCATGACGATCGCTCCGGCGCCATCCCCAAAGAGCACGGTGACATCGCGACCTTCAGAGCTGAGGTCGAGGCCTTTGGAGTGGATCTCGGCGCCTACGACGAGAACCCGGCGTGCCGATCCTGTTCGGATGTATTGGTCGGCCATCGAAGTGCCGTAGATGAATCCGGTGCACTGCTGGCGGACGTCGATCGCAGGGATGTCGGAGATTCCCAACTTGCGCTGGAGGAATACGCCGCTGCCGGGGAAGAAGTGATCCGGACTGATGGTCGCGAAGAAGATCATGTCCAGGTCCTCGGGGCCGACTCCTGCCGATGCGAGGGCCTGTCGGGACGCTTCCAGTGCCAGATCGGAGGTGGATGTGGAACCTTCCACCCAGTGTCGTTGCTTGATGCCGGTCCGCTGGGTGATCCACTCGTCGGACGTGTCGAAGAGCCGACTGAGGTCTTCGTTGGTGACGACCTTCGGCGGGACGTAGCTTCCGACGCCCGTGATTCGCGAACGGAGTGCCATGCAATCTGCCTTCCCGGATGGTGGGGGCATGGTATCGCGCGATGTGGAACCGGTCAGGTCGACTTGCGAATGTCCGGAGCCCCGAGACGAACCGCGTCGGCTGTACGGTCGTCGGGTTGGCGTTGAGAGTCTCGTTCGGCCTCAACCCGTGCGAGGTAGTAGGCCACCTCCTGCCGCCGGGTTTGCTCATCCCAGCCGAGCAAAGGCCCGATGAGCCGGGCGGCCTCTTCAGCGACGTCGGTTCCGCGGTCTTTGGTCTCGACCGAGATCCTGGTCCTTCGCGTGAGGACGTCGTCGAGATGCAGTGCTCCCTCATGGGAGGCCGCGTAGACGATCTCGGCTTTGAGGTATTCGCCGGAGAGCGTCTCGCCCAGCGTCGGGTCGGCATCGATCAGCCGGAAGATATCTTCGATCATCGAGCCGTACCGGTGCAGGAGGTGCTCGACGGTTTCGAGGGGGAGGCCTTGCTTCGCGGCGACCTGCTCCCTTCGGTCCCACAGGTCCCGGTAGCCCTCGGCTCCTGCAAGAGCGAGATCGTGCGTTGCTGATGGTGGTGTATCTGGACTGAGACTCTCTACTGCGGCGTCGATGGCATCCTTGGCCATGACCCGATAGGTGGTGTACTTGCCGCCCGCGACGGTGATGAGACCGGGTACAACCTCGGTGACCGCATGCTCACGGCTCAGCTTGGACGTCGAATCGGATTCGCCGTAGAGGAGGGGACGCAAGCCGGCGAACACACCTTCGACATCATCGTGACTGAGGGGTGGATCGATGACCTGGTTGATGTGCCTGAGCAGGTAGTCGATGTCCGTGCTCGAAGCGGCGGGGTGGGCGAGGTCCAGATCCCAGTCGGTGTCCGTCGTGCCGATGATCCAGTGGTCGTTCCAGGGTATGACGAACAGGACGCTCTTCTCGGTCTTGGTGATCAGGCCTGCGTCTCCACGGATGCGATCTCTGGGCACTACCAGGTGGATGCCTTTGGAGGAGCGCACGTGGATTGCCCCGCGACCCGCGAGGTCCTGGATCTTGTCGGTCCAGACGCCGGTGGCGTTGATGACGGCTCGGGCACTGATCGTGAAGGTCTCTCCACGTTCGAGACAGCGGGCCTCGACTCCGGTGACTCGATCACCGCCCTTGCGGAGTCCGGTGGCGGTCAGGCTGGGCGCAATGGCGGCACCAAGTCCTGCGGCGGTGCGCGCAACGGTCAGGACAAAGCGGGCGTCGTCCTCTTGCGCGTCCCAGTAGCGAATTGCCCCGACGAGGCTGTCCTTACGCAGGGAAGGGAAAAGCTCGATTGCACGTTTTCGGGAGAGCTGCTGGTGCCGTGGGAGCGGGTTGACGCCTGCTCTGGCGAACAGGTCGTACATCGTGACTCCGGCTCCCACGTAGAGCCGTTCCCAGACACGATGGGTGAGCGGGTAGAGGAACGAGACCGGGCGGACCAGGTGCGGGGCGATGCGGTCCAACAGGAGGCCGCGTTCGTGCAGCGCCTCCCACACGAGACGGAAGTTGAGTTGCTCGAGGTAGCGGAGGCCACCGTGGATGAGCTTGCTAGATCGGCTCGATGTTCCTGAAGCGAGGTCGCGTTGTTCGATCAGGCCAACCGAGAGACCGCGTGATGCGGCGTCGAGGGCAGCACCGGTCCCTGTGATTCCACCACCGATGACCAGCACGTCGAATGTTTCGTTCCGCAGCCGATCGAGGTCCCTGCTGCGTTGCGTCGGGTTGAGGGCGGTTGCCATGGTCGAAGACTAGGTGTGTTGTTCATGGAGATTGTCGACTGCACGAAGTGAGCCTCCCGGCTTCGCCGGCCCCGGTCGGCTTCGCCGTACTCCCCCCAACGCTCGCTTCGCTCGCTGGGGCGAGAAATGTTCGTTTCCTCCCCCAGGAGGCCCCCAGGGCCGACGTTGGGGGAGGAGGTGTCCCGCCAGGGACGGAGGGGGTCTTGGGAGGTGCCCTCCAAGGAGACGAATGGGCGGGTTCTCCGGACAGGTAGCCTTGGCATGTGTTGTCGAGGGCGGAGGCAGTGCGTGGAGGACCGAACGTTCATGATTCTTGGGGGGGCCGGCCTGGTCGGCTTCCAAGTTGCGCACCGTATCGCAACCGACTTGCGGCCGGAGCGGATCGTGCTCGTGTCGCTCTACGAAGAGGGGGTGGAGCAGGCGGTCGCAGACCTGCGTGCCCTGTTCCCCGAGAGTGACACCGAATTCGTTGGCGAGTGGGGGGACATCTTCGCTCGGGAAGCTTTTGCTCAGAGGTCTCGGGGCGATCTGCTCGAAGACGAAGACGCCCGAGAGGGCGTCTTCGATGATTTGCTGGGTCCGGTCGACGAGGCGTTCGAACGTTCCCGGTTGGCTCATCTGATCGATGAGCATCGCCCCGACGTGATCGTCGACGCGATCAACACGGCGACGGCGATCAGCTATCAGGACGTCTACACGTCGGCACGGGTCGCCAAGCGGAGCGTGGATCGGCTTCAGGAGGACCCGTCGTATCCGGCCGATGAGGTCGCGCACGATGTCGAGGCGCTGATTCTCTCCCAGGCGGTTCCGCAGCTGATTCGCCACGTGATGATCCTGGACAGGGCGATGCGAAAGGTCTCGACGCGCCTCTATCTCAAGATCGGGACGACGGGAACCGGAGGGATGGGGCTCAACGTCCCCTACACACATTCGGAGGATCGCCCCTCCGCGAAGCTGATGACCAAGGCATCGGTCGCATTTGCCCACACCGGTCTGCTGTTCCTCATGGCGCGCACGGCCGGTGGACCGATCGTCAAGGAGATCAAGCCTGCGGCGATGATCGGGTACGCGGACATCGACTACCGAACGATCTATGAGCGGGGTGAGCCCGTGCGGCGCTACGGCGCACGTGTCGAGCCGTTGGAGACGCGTCTTGCCCTGCGGGTGAGTCCCGACGAGTTCGAACGGGGGCCCGATCTACAGCTTCCCGTGGTGGGCACAGGGGAGAATGGCGTGTTCACGAAGGGTGAATTCGAGGCGATCACCGCGTTGCGGCAGATGGAGTTCGTGACTCCGGAAGAAGTCGCACAGATCTGTCTCCAGGAGATCACCGGCGACAACACGGGCCACGATGTCATCGCGGCAATGGACGGCTCGGTCGTGGATCCGAGTTATCGGGCCGGCGTGCTGCGCGAAGACGCACTGGTGAAACTACGCAAACTCGAAGAGGAGACCGGTACGCACAGCGTGGCGCTGGGCCAGCTCGGTCCGCCGGAGCTCTCCAAGTTGCTGTGGGAGGCCGAACTCCTCAAGCTCACATATCGGACGCTGCCCGCCGTCCTGGCAGCGACAGCCGAAGAGATCGCGACAGCGGCGACGGATTTGCTTGTGGAACATCCCGACCTGCGGGACACGATCACTTCGCTCGGGCTGCCCATCATCACCAAGGATGGGAGATCGTTGATCAGGGGCCCGCGCATCAGGATTCCCGAGGTTGCGGGTGAGACGGTCATTTCGTTGTCTCCGGAGGCGATCGATCGCTGGGCTGCCAAGGGATGGGTCGATCTGAGGCCGGCGAATTTCGTCGAGTGGCAGCGGAGGTTCCAGTTGATGCGTGACGCACGCAGCGGAAGGGCACAGCGAGGGTCCGCCGGCGTCGTGCAGACCGCCTATGCGACCGAGAACATCACGATTGGCGCGGTCGTCAGCTGGGTGCTGATCAACGAGCTGGGCGGATATCGGACGAAGTAGCCAAACGGAAGAGTGGGCCTCGGGGAGGCCCACTCTCTCGGCTGGAGGGCTGCGGTGTCAGCTGTTGCTCGATGACGAGCTGCCGCTCTCTTCGTCATCGTTGTCGTTGTTGACCTCGATGCTTATGTCGAGTTGACCGTTGTCGATCTCTGCTTCGAATTCGACTTCCACGGACCCGTTGCTGAACGTGATCTCGATCTGATCGGTCTCGGTGCGCATCTCGATGATCTCCCAGCCTGCATTCAGGCTGGTATCCAACAGTTCCAGGCTTCCGCCCGAGACGCTGATCTGGACCGAACCGGCGGTAACGACGGTGAACGTCTTGGTCATGTCCACGGCCGGGGTCGTGTCCTCTGACTCCTCGGTCGAGGAATCGTCAGACGAGGAGTCATGCGTCGTGGAGTCATCGCTTTCGAGCGAATCATGATCGTCGCTGGACGAATCCTCGACAGCATCACGAGAGACCTTGACGTAGAGCATCCCGTCCTCGAGCTCGGCTTCGAACTCGACTTCGAGCGACCCGCTCTGGAACTTCACCTCGACGCTGTCCACTTCCGTGGAGATGCTCGAGACTTCGAAACCATCGTTGGGCGTCGCCGAGATGAGTTCGAGCCCTGCATCACTGACCGCGATTTCGACTACACCGGCCTCGTCGACAGGGAAGGTTCCGCCTGTGGGCGCCACCTGGTCCGACGGGGAGTCCTCGCTCTCGAGGGAGTCGTCGGCGTCCTCGACGGAATCGTCGGAACTCGACGTCGTGGTCGTGGTTGAGCTGTCATCGACTGCAGACGATGTGCTCTCCTGCGAGTCGTCGGCTTCGATCTCGATTTCGAGTTCGGCCTCGGCTTCGG
>JAACED010000037.1 GCA_011682695.1 Gammaproteobacteria bacterium | reverse complement strand
TCGCCGGCCTGCAAGGTTCGGTCGGCATCGGGCACACCAGGTACTCGACGACCGGTTCCAGTACGTGGGACAACGCACAGCCTTCGTTCCGGGGGCTCGGTGAGCGCAGCATCGCACTCGGGCACAACGGCAATCTCATCAATACGGTCGAGCTCGCCGCCCGGCTGGGGTCTGCGCCGGGGTCGACCGATTCGGAGCTGATGACGGAAGCCATCGCACAGAAGATCCTCCGGGACCCGGGAGTGTCGCTCGCCGATGCGATCGCCGAAGCGATGCCGGAGTTCGAGGGTGCCTATACGCTCGTGGTGATGGACGAGACCACCGTCGCAGCGGCGCGCGATCCCCACGGGTTCCGTCCGCTCTCGCTCGGCCGGCTGCCGACCGGGGGCCACGTCGTCGCATCCGAGACCGCTGCGCTCGACATCGTTGGTGCCGACTTCGTGCGCGACGTCGAACCAGGGGAGATCGTCGTGCTCACCGACGCCGGAGTCGAGTCGCGTTTTCCCATGGAACCAGCCGATTCGCGCCTGTGTGTGTTCGAGTACGTGTACTTCGCCCGTCCGGACAGCGTCGTCGCCGGTCAGAACGTACACGGTGCACGGGTGGCGATGGGTATCCGACTCGCCGAGGAGAGCCCCGCGGAGGCCGACGTCGTAGTGCCGATCCCCGAATCCGGTATCCCGGCCGCACAGGGGTTTGCCGCGGCATCCGGGATTCCGTACCGCGATGGACTCGTGAAGAACCGGTACGTGGGACGCACGTTCATCGAACCGGAGCAGATCGTGCGCGACCGGGGAATCCGGATGAAACTCAACCCGATTCGTGAGACGCTGGACGGCCGCCGGGTGATTCTCGTCGACGACTCGATCGTTCGCGGTTCCACGACACGCAAACTCGTCGAGTTGGTTCGCGGCGCCGGGGCGACGGAGGTGCATTTGCGGGTTTCCTCTCCGCCGTACCGGTGGCCGTGTTACTACGGGATGGATACGTCGGATCGTTCGAGCCTGCTTGCCGCGCACCGGTCCGAAGAGGAGATAGGGGACTTCCTCGAGGTCGACTCGCTCGGATACCTGAGCCTCGACGGACTCCTCGATTCGCTGCCGCATGCCAACCAGTCGTTCTGCACGGCGTGTCTGTCCGGTGACTATCCGACCGCGATCGGAAACCACAAGTTCGTTCGGGAGGAGACATGAGCTCATATGCCGATGCCGGTGTAGATGTGACTGCCGGTGATCGTTTCACCGCGACGATCGCAGAGTGTGTCCGCGCCACATGGGGTGCCAACGTCGTCGGCAGGTTCGGGAGCTTCGCCGCCGGGGTGACGATTCCTTCAGGCTACGACGAGCCGGTCATCATGATGACGACCGACGGTGTCGGCACGAAGGCCGAACTCGCCCGGACTCTGGGGAGGTTCGACGGGATCGGCGCGGACCTCGTCGCGATGTGTGTCGACGACCTCGCAGCGCTCGGAGCGGCTCCGCTCGGCTTCACCGATTACCTGGCCGTCGGTGCGCTCGATCCCGAGCGCGACGAGGCAATCGTCGCTTCGGTCGCGGCAGCCTGTAGCGAGGCCGGATGTGCCCTGTTGGGCGGTGAGACGGCCATTCATCCCGGTGTTCTGGAGCCTGCACAGTTCGATGTGGCGGGAGCGGCGATCGGCGTGGTCGAACGGTCGGCGATCCCCGACCCGGCGTCTATCGCCGCCGGGGATGCGGTCATCGGCGTAGCGAGTCCCAACGTGCGATCGAACGGATTCTCGTTGGTGCGCACGATCTTCGACGCAGAGGACTTTGCGTCCCCTGTTCCTGGAACGAACCAGACCGTGGGTAACGCGTTGCTGGAGCCGTCGGTGCTCTACGTGCCGGCCGTGCTCGCCGTTGCCGACCGGGTCGACGTGCACGGGTTCGTCCATGTCACCGGTGGGGGTATCCCGGGGAATCTTCCCCGGGCGCTTCCCGAAGGTCTGGGTGCAACGATCGACACGACCGCCTGGGAGGTTCCCCCGATTTTCGACCTGATCGCCCAGCGCGGAGGAGTGGAGCCGTCCGAGATGCTCCGCACGTTCAACATGGGTGTCGGGTTCATACTCATCGTCGATCCGGCCCGACGAGAAGAGGTCATCACCGTGCTGGCCGACCATGATCGGCCGGCGTCCGTGATCGGTGAGATCGTGCCGGGCGACGGGGTTGTCTTGAGCTCGTGACTCGGCAGAACGCCGCATAGGTCGGTGGCCAAGGCACCGGGAACCTACGTTTCGAGGGCGAGACCCTCCACGATCTGGGCTTGGCGCAACCGAGTGAACACCTCAGGGGAGGTCTTGATCTTCGCCGAGCGGCTTCCCGCGCCAAAGATGGCCCAGTCGAGATCCATGGTCCGAGTGTCGACGAAGAGCGGCATCGTCTCCGGCAGCGCAAACGGCGTCACGCCTCCGATCAGCATTCCCGTCAGCTCTTTCGTCGTTTCGGCAGGAGCGAAGCTGAGCTTCTTCACGCCGAGCAACTCTCGCACCTTGTGATTGACGTCGAGCCGGGTCGTGGCGAGAACGACACAGGCAGCGTGGACTCCCGCCGGTTTGCGGGATGCGACGACGATGGTGTTGGCGGCTTTCTCGGGCGGGTAGCCATAGTGTGCGCAGAAGTCGGCGGTGTCGGCAAGGTCGGGGTCACAGTCGATCACCTCGTAGTCGATGCCGAGCTCGTCGAGGTGAGTGACGACCGTTTGGACGATCGGGTCGAACATGGCCATATCGTACAGCGGAGGGTGCAGCCGACAGCGACCGGCCAACGGCGAGAGATGCGATGCCCGCCCCGCGATTCTGCATTGCTCCGAAGTTGCGGTACGAAGTGCGGCGCTAATGCCGGAAGTGTCTCCGGCCGGTGAACATCAATACCATCCTGTGCTCGTCGGCCGCATCGATGACTTCCTGATCGTTCACCGAGCCGCCGGTTTCCACGAGAGCGACGACCCCGGCGTCCGCGAGCGTGTCGAGACCGTCCCGGAACGGGATGAGCGCTTCGCTGGCGGCGACGGCGCCTTCGAGTCGATCACCGGCCTGATCGACCGCTCGTTTGGCGGCCCCGACGCGGCTCTGGTCGCCGACGCCGATGCCGACGGCTGCGCGATCTTGCACGATGACAATGCTGTTCGACTTGCAGTGCGCTCCGACCGTCCATGCGAGCTGAAGTTGAGTGATCTGCTCGGAGGTGGGCTTCGCTTCGGAGACCGTCGTCCACTCACCGATCTCCTGGCGGTCCGCCTCTTGAACGAGCGCCCCGCCACCGATCATTCTCACGTCGAGCACTGGTTGCTCGGGAGGACGGGCGATGAGGACACGCAGGTTCTTCTTCTTGGCGAGGATTGCCGCAGCATCATCGGTAATGGCCGGGCAGATGATGACTTCGAGGAACATCTTGGCCATTTCCGATGCTGTGTCCGCGTCGAGGGCCTCGTTGACCGCCACGACACCGCCGAACGCCGAGAGCGGATCGCAATCTCTTGCGGCGACAAACGCCTCGTGGACAGAGGAGCGTTGTGCGACACCGCACGGGTTCAGATGTTTGACCACCACGCATCCTGGATGGCCGATCCGGTTCGCGAGGCGCCATGTCGATTCTGCGTCTGCGTAGTTGTTGAACGACAGGTCCTTGCCTTGGAGCTGGCGAGCGTCGAAAACCCAGCCGTCTGCTCCTGCCTGTCGGTACAGTGCGGCCTGCTGGTGGGGGTTCTCGCCATACCGGAGGCCTTTCACACGGTCGAGGGCGATGAGCAGATGCTCGCCCATGCCCTCTCCGGTCAGCCACGCGTGAATGAGCGCGTCGTACCTGCCGGTGTGGGCGAAGGCCCCCGTGGCCAGGCGGCGCCGATCGGCGCGTGTGGTGCCGCCTTGCTTCAGAGAGTCGATGATGAACCCGTAGTCGGACGGGTCCGTGACGACAGCGACGCGGCCGTGGTTCTTCGCCGCGGCGCGAATCATCGCCGGTCCCCCGATGTCGATGTTCTCGATGATCTCGTGCTCGCCCTTGCCGGATGCCACGGTTTCGGCGAACGGATACAGGTTGGCGACGAGCAGATCGATCGGCATGATGCCGCCGGCTTCGAGGTCGCGCACATGGTCGGGGTTGTCCGTGTCCGCGAGCAGCGCGCCGTGGATCTTCGGATGCAGCGTCTTGACTCGTCCATCGAGCATCTCCGGCGATCCGGTCAACTCAGAAACCGCAATGGCGGCAACGCCGAGTTCGATCAGCGCTTTGCGGGTGCCTCCGGAGGCGACGACCTGCACCCCCGCATCGGCGAGGGCGGGACCCAGCCGGTCGAGACCCGTCTTGTCCGAGACCGAGATCAGGGCTCTGCGGATGGGAATACGTTCGGTCATGACCAAGCCACCTCGTTGTTATTGACACTGATACGGCCGGCAGCCAGCGCGTCAACGACTGCCGGATAGAGCTCGTGCTGGATCTGGATTCTCGCGTGGAGACTCGCCACGTCGTCTCCGGGCAGGACCGGCACCGTGCGCTGGGCGATGATCGGACCGGCGTCGACATCCTCGACGACGAAATGGACGGTCACGCCGGTCGTGTCGACTCCCGCCGCGAGTGCTGTCTCTACTGCATGGGCGCCGGGAAACGCTGGGAGCAGGGAGGGGTGGATGTTGACGATGCGGTTTGGGAAGCGGCTGATGGCAATCGGCGCCAGGACCCGCATGAACCCGGCGAGAACCACCCACTCACAGTCGTACTCGTCGATGGCGTCGCATACCGCAGTCGTGAACGACTGCCGATTCGGGTAGTCGTTCCAAGGCAGCAGCACCGTTGGGACGTCATGCTCATCGGCCCATCGGAGCCCTTGCGCCTTTCGGTCTGCGATGACAACTGCAACGCGGTATGCGCTGGTGTGCTGGTCTTCGAGGAGTTTCTGCAGGTTCGATCCGCTACCTGAGATCAGCACGGCGATGGGCACGGACGGCACGGACGGCAGTTTAGGAGCCCGCCGAGCGATGCATGGCACGCGTTCCCCCCTGCCGCAGCAGCCAAGGCCACTGCGGTACTCTCTCTCCAACGCTCGCTTCGCTCGCTGGGGAGACCAATGAACGCACCACCGGCTACGTTCTCGAATTCGCCGGCGCCGCACCGGTCGGCATGGAGCCTGCGGCCTCGCGTTTGGAGCGCCCGGTCACTGATCGACGCACCCGTATTGCTCGGTAGACTCCCGGGCGGGAAAGCTCCCATCCGGCATGGGTGACGCTTGACCGCCTCCCGGCTGTGTGCTGCTGGGCGACAACGGAAAGCGAGACAGGGAAGTTTCCCCGACATGGCTCCAAGGTGGTTGCTATCGTCGTCGCATCCTCGGTGGGAAGGAAGGAATAAGGTTGCTTGAGGTCGCCAACTTGGAGGTTGTCTACCACGACGTGATCCTGGTCGTGCGTGGGATCTCGTTCACCGTTCCCGAAGGCAAGATCGTTGCGCTTCTGGGGGCGAACGGCGCAGGCAAGACAACCGTGCTGCGAGCCATTTCCGGGCTGCTCGATGTGTATGACGGCGACATCACGAAGGGCGAGATTACGGTCGACGGTGATCCGATTCATCGGGCGGAGGCTCCGAGCATCGTGCGCAGAGGTGTGACCCAGGTGATGGAGGGTCGTCGGATCTTTGCCGAGTTCACGGTCGAAGAGAACTTGCGTGTCGGAGGGCATACGTCGCGGGGCAAGCTCGAAGAGCGCATGGATCGCGTCTTCGCCCTGTTCCCACTGCTCAAGGAGCGGCGCAAACTCGTCGCAGGGTACCTCTCCGGTGGAGAGCAGCAGATGTTGGCGATGGGAAGGGCTTTGATCTCCGATCCGAAGTACCTCCTGCTCGACGAACCGAGCCTCGGCCTGGCTCCGCTCCTCGTGCAGCAGGTCCGGGACCTCATCGTCGAGATCAACCGCCAGGGGACGGGGATCCTGCTCGTGGAGCAGAACGCGGCGATGGCATTGGCGATCGCGGACCACGGCTACATCATGGAGACGGGGAAGATCGTGATGGACAAGCCCGCGTCGGAGTTGATGCAAGACCAGGACGTCCAGGAGTTCTACCTGGGGCTTCACGGCTCAGGAGGAGAGCATAAGTCGTTTCGCGACGTCAAGCATTACAAGCGGAGGAAGCGGTGGCTGTCATGACCGAGCGACTTCTCGAAGCTACGGACCTGCAGCTCAGTTTCGCCGGGATCAAGGCGCTGGACGGTGTCGGGTTCTCCGTCGACGCCGGCGAGTTGTTCGCCATCATCGGTCCGAACGGGGCCGGCAAGACTTCCATCTTCAACTGTCTCAACGGCGTGTACCGGCCGCAGCAGGGGTCCATACGACTGCGTGGCACGGAACTGATCGGCTTGCGACCACACCGCATCGCTGACCTCGGGATTGCCCGCACGTTCCAGAACATCGAGCTGTTCGAAAACCTCACGGTTCTCGAGAACATCCTGCTCGGAAGGCATCTCCACGTTCGCTATGGGACTCTGTCCGCGATGATGTGGATTGGAAAGGCGCAACGTCAGGAGATGCTGCATCGCAAACGCGCCGAAGAGATCATCGACTTCCTCGAGATCGAAGCACACCGCAGGAGCCTCGTCGGGATGCTTCCTTACGGCGTGCAGAAGCGGGTGGAGCTCGGGCGTGCGCTGGCGATGGACCCCGCGTTGCTGCTTCTCGACGAACCGGCCGCGGGGATGAACCTCGAAGAGACCGAAGATATGGCGCGGTTCATCCTCGATATCAAGGAGGAGTTGGGGATCGCGATGATCCTTGTCGAGCATGACATGGGTCTCGTGATGGATATCGCAGACCGAATCATGGTGCTCGACTTTGGGAGGAAGATCGCCGAGGGAACGCCGGCCGAGGTTCAGCGCGATCCCGAGGTGATCAGGGCGTATCTCGGTGAGGAATTCGAGCGAGGCGATCTGAAGTCGACCGAAGCGCATCTGACCGGGAGTGGCACATGACGGCCAGTGTCCCCGAGATGCTGCGCGAAGCTGCAGTCGCCGTACCGGACAAGGTGGCCCTGCGGGAAAAGGAACTCGGGATCTGGCAGGAGACGACCTATGCCGGTTACTGGGATCTCGTTTCGACGGTCGGCATGGCGCTGTGGGCGCTTGGTGTGCGGTCCGGTGACAAGGTCGCGATCCACTCCGAGAACCGTATCGCGTGGGTCGTCACCGATCTTGCCGCACAAGGTATCCAGGCGGTGTCGGTCGGCCTGTATCCGACGAACCCCGCGTCTGAGGTCGAGTACCTGCTGGCCCACTCGGAAGCCAAGGTGCTGATCGCCGAGGACCAGGAACAGGTGGATAAGGCGCTCGAAGTGAGGGACAGGCTGCCGAACCTCGAACGGATCGTGTATGTCGAACCGAGAGGCGTGAGCACATATGACGATCCGATCCTTCTGTCGTGGGAGGACTTCTTGGCGCTGGGGCGCAAGCAGCGAGAAGAGATGCCGGAGCTCTTCGATGAGCTGGTTGACAGCATCGACTCGCACGCCACTGCAACGATCGTGTACACGTCGGGCACAACGGGACCGCCCAAGGGGGCGATGCTGTCGCACGAGAATCTTCTCTGGACTGCCGGGCAGGCGGGACAGATCATCTCGGGAGACCGGCCCGAGAAAAACGCGGAGTTTCTCTCCTACCTGCCGCTGTGCCATGTGTTCGGACGGCTCTACGACATTCTCGGAGCGCTCGCGATGCAGGCGACGGTCAACTTCGCCGAGTCGATCGAGACCCTCGTGAACGACCTGGCAGAGGTCCAGCCGACTTACTTCCCGGCACCGCCGCGCATTTGGGAGAAGATGAAGGCAGCCGCCGAGATCAGGATTGCGGACGCGAGCTTCCTCAAGCGGACCCTGTACGGGGTGTTCATGAAGGCAGGGCTTCGCAACGTCGATCGTGTCATGGAGAAAGGTTCCCGGGGGGTCGTCGGCACGCTGACGCAGGGTCTGGGATGGCTGTTCGTGTTTCGAGCTCTCCGCAAGAAACTGGGGATGGGCAAGTGCCGGCAGGCGATCAGTGGAGCTGCACCGATCGCGCCGGAGCTGCTGCAGTTCTTCATGGCACTCGGTGTACCGATCTTCGAAGGGTGGGGGATGACCGAGACGACGGCATTGGGCACTGTCAACCCTCTCGGCGATGTGAAGCTCGGCACGATCGGGACGGCGCTCGATGGAGTCGAACTCAGACTGGGTGACGACGGTGAGATCCTCATCCGTCACGGCGGAGTCTTCCAGGGCTATTTCAAGAATCCCGACGCGACCAAAGCCTCATTGGAGGACGGATGGCTCCACACCGGGGACGTCGGGGAGTGGGTCGGCGACCACATGCGGATCATCGACCGCAAGAAAGACATCATCATCACTGCCGGTGGCAAGAATATCTCTCCGTCGGAGATCGAGAACAAGCTCAAGGTCTCGCCGTATGTCAAAGAGGCGATGGTGATCGGCGACAAGCGGAAGTTCATCAGCGCCCTCGTCGGCATCGAGTTCGACACGGTCGCCAACTGGGCCCAGCGCAAGGGCATCACGTTTACGACCTATCGGGACCTGTCGGAGAAGCCTGAGGTGATCGAGCTGATCCGGAGGGAAGTCGACCGCGTGAACCGCGACTTCTCCCGGGTAGAGCAGATCAAGAAGTTCCGCCTGATCCCCAAAGAGCTCGACCACGATCAGGGTGAGCTGACCGCGACGCTGAAGGTCAAACGCAAGGTGGTCGAGGGGCTGTTCGAGGACCTGATCGAGGAGATGTACGCGTGACCCAGTTCCTGCAAGCAACCGTGGCCGGGCTTTCCCTCGCCTCGATCTATGCCCTGCTCGCGCTCG
The DNA here is from genome assembly GCA_011682695.1 of Gammaproteobacteria bacterium. NCBI lineage: Bacteria > Pseudomonadati > Pseudomonadota > Gammaproteobacteria > Gammaproteobacteria bacterium. Next base: position 15,412 of record JAACED010000037.1, on the reverse strand, counting down.
GGTTCGTCATCATCTTCAAGTCCACACAGGTGCTCAGCTTTGCTCACCCCGCCCTGATGGTCTTCGGTGCGTACTTCGTGTCGTACTTCGCTCTCACCGTGGGCGTCAACTTCTGGCTTGCCCTGGCGGTCGGGATTCTTCTCACAGCGTTGCTCGGAGCCGTGATCGAGCGAGTCGCGCTGCGACCCCTCGTCGGCAAACCACTCTTCTCACTCGCGATTCTGACCATCGGCCTCGATATCGCCATTCGCGTCGTGGTCAACGATCTCATCGGCGTGAACCTGCGTGGTGTCGGCGACCCGTGGGGCTTCAACAGCATACGGATGGGTGGCGTGGTGATCGAGACTCGGGTGATCGCCATGTTCGTCGCCGCCGTGATCGTCGCCGTGGCGCTCCTCGCCTTCTTTAAGTATTCGAGGGTTGGCCTGGCCATGCGTGCGACGGCCGCAGATCAAGAGGTGGCTCTTGCCCAGGGAATCAACGTGCATCAGATCTTCGCGTTGGCCTGGATACTCGGAGGTGCGCTCGCCGCGCTCGCCGGCATGTTCGCCGCTTCGGGGCCTGCCGGACTGAGTCAGAACAACTGGGTCGTTGCCCTGAAGGCGCTCCCCGCGATCGTTGTCGGAGGTCTCGACTCGGTCCACGGGGCCATTATCGGGGCACTCATCATTGGGCTGGCCGAGGGGTACAGCGCCACCTACCAAGCCCAGTACCTCCCGTGGTTGGGAAGCAACTTCAGCCAGGTGGTCCCGTATCTCGTGATGCTCGTCGTGCTGCTGATCAAACCGTACGGGTTGTTCGGTACCGAGGAGGTGGAGCGGGTATGAGGGGACGACCGAACCTCTACAGCTCCTATCGCTCCGACGGGGCGATCCTGTCGACCACCACACAGAAGGTTGCGCTTGCCGCGGGTGTGGGTGCGATCCTCGTCCTGCCGTTCCTCGGCCTTTCCCGGACGTGGCTGATCCTTTTGGCGACCACCTTCGTCGCGTCGATCGGTGCAATCGGACTCAATCTCGTGACCGGCTACGCGGGACAGATCTCGCTCGGTCATGCGTTCTTTCTCGGTGTCGGAGCGTACGTGGGTGCTGCTCTCTCCGGCGATCCGAGCGGGAGTGTGATCGGGCTCGGTCTCGACATGCTCATCTGGTTGCCGGCGGCCGGTATCGTCGCAGCTGCGGCAGGCGTGCTGGTGGCGCCGGTTGCGTTGCGTCTCAAGGGTCTCTACCTCGCCCTCGTGACTTTGGGACTCGTCTTTCTCGGCGAGCACATTTTCAGGAACTGGGATTCGCTGACCGGGGGGAGCGGGATCGGTCGGAAACCGGCAGTCCTGCGATTGCTCGGGTGGAGGTTCGATGAACCGGGCGCAATCGGGGGGATCTCGCTATCGCGAGAACAGCAGATCTACTTCTTCACGTTCATCCTGTTCGTCGTGTTGGCCTTCGCTGCGAAGAACCTCGCCCGGTCCAGGGTCGGCAGGGCATTCTCTGCCATTCGGGATCGCGACATAGCCGCGGAAGTCATGGGAGTGGATCTGACCAAGTACAAGGTGCTGGCGTTCGCGGTCTCTTCTTTCTATGCGGGAGTGGCCGGATCGCTCTACTTCACGGTGACCGGCTTCGTCGAGCCTGCGAGTTTCAACCTGCTCCTGTCTATCCTGTTCATCGCGATGGTGGTTATCGGGGGAGCGTCCTCGATCGCAGGCTCGATCATGGGTGCTGCGTTCGTCACGTTGCTGCCCCAGATCATCAGCTCTGCATCGGGTTGGATTCCGTTCATCGGAGATGGCGCAGGAGGTGTGCTCAGCCCGGCGCAGCTGGAACGGATACTCTTTGGAGGGTTGATCGTGTTCTTTCTGATCTTTGAGCCGCTTGGTTTGTACGGCGTATGGATCAGGGTCCGCAACTACTGGAAAGCATGGCCGTTCTCATACTGAGAGGCCTCAGTCACAAGGCAAGACAAGGCAAGATACGGGAGGAGAACCATGAGACGATGGACTAAGTCGGTGATCGTGATCGCAGTGTTCGCGCTCGTCGCCGTTGCGTGTTCGCAGGGCGAGAGCGCCACGACGACCACGGCAGCACCGGCCACGACGGCAGCACCGGCCACGACGGCAGCACCGGCCACGACGGCAGCACCGGGGACGACTGCAGCAGCGGAGCCCGAGGTGAAGTTCGACATAGGCGTGACCGCGGAGCCATGCGAAGGTGGCAACCCCGATCGCGGCTGCATCTACCTGGGTATCATCGATGACGAAACGGGTCCGTTTGCGGCAACCGCGCCGGCACTCGTTGGTGGCCAGAAAGCTTTCTGGGCAACGGTGAACGCCACCGGTGGAATCGGTGGAGCCTTTGACGTTGTCATTCCTGATGATCTCGTGAAGGACGGCCAGTACAAGCCGGACGTCACGGTTCAGCAGTACACGCAGATCGCCGACTCGATCGCTGCGCTCGCCATGCTCCTCGGGACTCCGCAGGGTATCGCCACGCTCGATTCGATGAAGGCCGACAACACCATTGCCGCGCCGATGACGTGGTGGTCGGGTTGGGACTTCGACAGTACCGACCAGGGACTCGTTCTCGAGTTCGGGACCAACTACTGCTTCGAGGCCATGAACGCCGTGGACTGGGCCGTCCAGGCAGTACCCGCAGCCGGTCGTCCAGCGGTCGCCAATGTGGGAATCCTCAAGTTCCCCGGTGACTACGGCGACGACTACGCAGCCGGTGTAGCCAAGGCTGCAGAGGCGGATGGCCTGAACGTGGCATGGGAAGAGATGATCATCCCGGCGTCTGCGGGCGGTGATCCGACCCAGGCAGAAGCAGTCGCAAAGATTGCCGCTGATCCGGTCGATGTCGTGTTCGTCGTCTCCGGACCGAGCGAACTCGCACCGATCGTCGGTGGTGCGGCTCAGGTGCTTGGCGAGAACGTGCCGATCTTCATCGGTGCGTCTCCAACATGGAACCCGGGTCTGCTCCAGACGGCTGCAGGTCCCGCGTTCGAATTGGGGATCTACTACCAGTCCGCATTCATCGGACCGTGGGGATATGAGTCGGTCGGCCATGAGAAAATGCGTACGGCACTCGGTGATGTGCCGGGCAACTTCTTCTTCGTGGCAGGCTGGGCATCTCAGTATGCGCTCAAGGCAGCATTCGAAGCCGCCTACGCGGCCGGCGATCTGACCAAGGCTGGGATCTACGCCGCGGCGCAGAACCTCACCGACGTCGATTACGAAGGCATGATGCCGACTCGCTCGTTCGCGGGCGCTCCGAATGACGTGTTCCCGCGTGAATCGTTGATCTCACGCGTTGATACGTCTGCGGTGGACGGTGTCAGCGTGGTCCAGGACTTTTTCGTGGGCCCGAACGCAGCCGCGTACGACTTCACCGAACCCTGCGCACTGCCGTAAGGCAGAACGCACTAATCGAGGGGCGGCCCCGTTGGGCCGCCCCTCTGCCGTGTGCTGCCTTCCCGGCCGGGGAGCGAGCCGGTCCCACCCTCAGGGGGAACCGTGAGGAGAACCCGATGGCGAGGCTCCTGCGCCCGGCGCAGCCGGAGTCCTCGACGCTGATGACCGGTTCCCGATGTGTCCGGCCGTCTCCCTGGTCGACAGCGCATTGTTCAGCCGACCTCGCGTCGCCAAGACGTGGTCCCTGCGCTACAGGCGGGGGAGCGGCATCAACCCGGCGAGTAGGGCTTTGATCGCGTCGCCGATGAGGAACGGGAAGAAGCCCAATGCCAGGGCGTGGCCGAGGCCGACCCCGAGAGCGCTCGCCAGCCACGCGACGCCGAAGACGTAGATGACGACGGTTCCGGCGAGCGCGGTTGGGATGCCAGAGAGGCGCCCCGGGAACTTCGAGCGTAACCAGCCCGTGATCGCAGCCGCAGCGATGAATCCGACGAGATACCCGAGTGTCGGACCTGTGACATACGACCAGCCTCCCTGCCCACCCTGGAAGACCGGCAATCCGACGACTCCTGCAGCGACGTACAGCGCCTGACTGGCAGCTCCTGCTTGCGAGCCGAGGGCCAGTCCAGCGAGCAGTACGGCGAAGGTTTGGCCTGTAATCGGCACCGGCGTGAACCAGAGAGGCACCCGCACTTGGGCGAGAACGGCGGTGAGCGCGGCGAAGACAACGACGAGTGCCACCGTCAGCGCTCGGCTTCGTGGCAGGATGCGGGCAGATACGAGGGTCGACAAGGTCCGGTCTCCTAGGTTGGTGGCGGCTCGTCCGACCCTATGCATGGAGCGGAGGTTACGAACGATGAAGCTTCGGGTGACGCTGGCGGGAATAGTGATCATCGTTGCCGCGTGCACTCCGGCGGAAGTCAACACGACTGTAACCTCGTCGACTCTCCCGCCGTCGTCCACGACGACAACCACGGCGCCCGCCTTCCTGACCGGTGTGGGGGTCGGCGATGGCACGATTCACCTCGCTGCCTTCCTGCCGCTGAGCGGTTCCCTCGCCGGAATCGGAGAGTCGATCCTCGAAGGACACAGGGCGTACTGGCAGTACGTCAACAGTGATCTGGGCGGTGTCGCCGGACGGTTCATCATCGCACTCGACGAGGTCGACACCGCGTACGATCCGGTCCTCGCCGCCGCCGAACTCGCGACACGCGAAGACTCGATCCTCGGGATCTCCGCCATGCTCGGCAGTCCCGTCACGCGGGCGCTCCTGGAGGCGGACTCGACCATGCCGATCATGGTCGGCTCCCAGGCGGTCCCGTGGGCCAAACACCACAACGCGGTGTACGACCTCGCCATGCCCACCTATCGGGATCAGGTCTCCGTCCTTTGGAATCTCGCAGTCGACGCTGCCGGTGACCCGGCAGACGTGGGGTTCGTGGCGGTGGCCGGCCTCTACGGCGACGACTGTCTCGCAGGCACGGTCACGCAGCCACAGATCATCTCGCGCTACCCGGCCGGAACAACCGACTTCGAGGATGTCGTGAGAGATCTCGATGGTGCGAAAGCGCTGGTGTCGTGTGTCACGAGCGCCGACCTCGTGCGCATCATCGCGACGGAGAACTTGCTCGGTATCGCACCTCCCATCTACGCGACAGGCCTGTCGTATGACCCCACGGTCCTCGATGCGCTCGAGGAGGTGCCGGAGGATCTGTGGGTCGCCGGTGCTCTCCCCGCCTATGAGGACGACACGCCGGGGATGAAGCTGTTCCGTACGGTGACCGACGGACTCGACGACGTGAACGCCTGGACGTTCCTCGGGTACACGCAGGCCGCGACGTTTCACCTGCTGCTCGAACAGGCCGTCGACCACGGCACGTTGAACCGTTCGGGTGTGCTGGCTGCCCGGGGTCATGTCGGCGATGTCGACTTTGGGTACGGGTGGGGGCCGGCCGGCTTCGACGTCGACGGGATCCTCCCGGTGGTTCCCGTCGTGATCTCGGTCCCCGACCCGGACGCGGCCTTCGGCCTTCGCGTTCTCGACCAGTAGGTTCATCGGTCCCGTCGTCCGGCTTCGGCTCCAGTTTCGGCAGGCTTTTGCCGATAGGCCGGTATGCAGGCTGTCATCCTCGCTCTGGTACTGGCGTTGGCAACGCCCAGCTTCAGCCCTGCGATCGCCGAAGTGCCTGTGAGAGCCCGCGTCGACGCCGTCACTCAACAGCTCGGGGTCATCACCGGACGCCTTGAAATCCCGGCGATCAATCTCGACGAGGTGATCCGCGATGGTGTCGACCTGTCGGTCATCGACCGCGGCGTGGCGCACTGGTCCGGTACAGCGGATCCCGGCGGAGCCGGGAACATGGTGCTCGCCGGGCACCGAACGATCCACTCGGCACCGTTCCTCGATCTGGACAAGCTCGAACCCGGAGACGAGATCTACGTCACGGGTATCGGAGGACTGGTCGCTACCTACCGGGTCGTCGAGACACTGATCGTCACGCCGGCCGACATGTGGATCGTCGACCCGACCGACACGCCGATGCTGACGTTATTCGCCTGTCACCCCAAGCGATCGGCCCGTCAACGTATCGTCGTGCGAGCCGAGCTGGTCGATGCTCCGGTGGTGCAGTTTCCCTGATGCGGTACTTCGTAGTTCGTAGTTCGTAGTTCGTAGTTGAGGCGGTGTCGTTTTGCTGGGAACGCCTCAACGGCAGCTGGCTCCCGGCTGGCAGTACTATTCCTTTCCCATGATCGACTACCCGCAGCAGAGAGCACTCCGGTGGCCGTACGCCGCCGTCGGGGCGTTGATGGGTCTGCTGATCCTTTCGGTTGTTGCCTGGAACGTGTCGTTGCCCTATGTCGCGTGGTCGCCGGGACCGGTGCCCGAGGTCGTCAGCCTCATCACGGTCGAAGGAGCCCAGACGTATCCGGTGCGAGGCAACCTGTACATGCTCACGGTGTCCCAGCAGGACATCAACGCGTACGAGCTGCTCGCCGCGTGGGCGGATCCGACGGTCGATGTGGTCGACCGTGCCGCGGTTCGTCCGGTCGGTCAGTCGCCGGAGGAGTACCAGCGGGTGGCGCAGCATGACATGCTCGAATCCAAGAACACGGCGATCCTCGTGGCACTCAACCATCTCGGCTACGACGTCACCTACAAGGGGGATGGTGTCGAAGTGGCGACGATCCTGGAGGGAACTCCTGCCGACGGCGCCCTTGAAGTCGGTGATGTGATCAGGGCAATCGACGGCAAACCGGTCGAACTCGCCAGAGACGCCGTGACGCTGATCACTGCACACGCGATCGGCGACACGATCACCCTCACCGTCGAACGCGACGGCCAGACGATCGATGTGCCGATCACGCTGGTGGAGCACACGCAGGAGAAAGGACGACCGATGGTCGGGTTTGGGGCTGTGACCCACAACCTGACCTACGACTTCCCGATAGAGGTCGACATCGACTCGACCAACATCGGTGGGCCTTCTGCGGGAATGATGTACACGCTGGCAGTTCTGGATGTGCTGACCCCCGAGGACATCACGGAAGGGCACCGGATCGCCGGAACAGGGACGATCGCGTCCGACGGGACCGTTGGGCCGATCGGCGGGATCCGTCAGAAGGTCGAAGGGGCCGAGGCTGCCGGAGCAGAGTACATCCTCGTTCCGGAGGCCAACTACGAAGAGGCGATGACGGCACCCGTGACAGGAGTCGAAATCGTTCCGGTGAAGACCATCGACGACGCGCTTGCGTTCCTGTCGAGCCTTCCGGACGCCTAAAGCCCAGATCCGGAGATCGGGCACGGTATCGTTGGCATCATGGCTGGTTCGCTGCGCCCGGAAGACGTCACTGCCAAGTCGTTCAAGTCCGGATGGCGGGGCTACGACACCGGTGCGGTCGACGCGTTTCTCCGTGAGGTGTTTGCGACTCTGACCTCTCTCCAGAGCGAAAATGAGCAGCTTCGTGACCGGCTCCACAAACTTGGCGACCGTGACCTTCATGCAGAGTTCGATCAGGTGTCCGCCGAGGTCGGCGAGCTGCTTCAGAGTGCCAGGGAAACCGCCGAAGGGATGCGATTCAGAGCTTCGGTCGACGCAGAGGAGATCCTGGGCGAGGCTCGTGACGACGCGGTCAGGGTCCGCCAGGACGCATGGAATGAAGGCACGGCACTGCTCGAAGACAGCCAAGAGGAAGCCGACGCGCTCATCGACAGGGCCAAGCGAGACTCCCTTGCGATCATCAGCGATGCCGAGCGCGATGCGTACCGAATCGCCTCCAAGGCGCGCAAGGATGCCGACGAGACCATCCGAAGGGCCAAACTGCAAGCCGACCAGCTCATCGTCGATGCTCGTTCGCGCTGCGAGGAGCTGACCCGCGAAGGCGAATCCGAGATGGCCGCGGCCCGTGAGAGGGTTACGGTCCTCATGCAGCGTCGAGACGAGCTGCTCGTAGAGATCAGATCAGTGCAGGCCAAGATCGACGAGCTTCGCGCTGAACTCGAGGAACGGCGGGCCGAAATCGGAAAAGCCCGAGCCGCAGATACCTCCACCGTCAAGGTGCTGCCCGGCCCTATCGGTGGCGGAGACGCAGAGACGTCACGGACTTCCGAGGTCCGGCGCGGAGACACGGAGACCTCACGAACTCCCGAGGTCTGGCACGAAGGCGAGGAGACGGTTCGCATCGTTCGGCCGCCGAAACGCTTGAAAACACCGACTGAAGAGATCGATGCGGAGGCGATGGCGGCGGAGGTGCGAAAGCTCCGCCAACCACCCAAACCGAAACAGCCGGAACCGATCGCCGAGACCGCCGAAACTGTCGAGACCGCCGAGGCCGAACCAACTCCTGAAGTGCCGGAGGCGCCAGAGGCGATCGAGGCCAAGCCGGTCGGCGATTACACCGCCGGTGTGTCGGCTGGGATCGACGAGTTGTTTGCCAAGCTTCGTTCGGAGTCGGAGACCGCACCCAAGGCCGGCCAGGCGTCGCAAGAGGCCCCGGTCCGCCAGGAGCCGGAGGAGCATGTCGCTCAACCTGAACAGAAGGCATCCACGGTTCCCGCCGCCGATCCGTTCGAAGTGCGGGACCGGCTTCTCCTGCCTATCACCAACAAGACCCTGCGGACGTTGAAGCGAAGCCTCACGGAAGCACAGAACATCGCCCTCGATGAGCTGCGGGTTCAAGAGACCGTGTGGAAACCGGACGTCGACTCGCTTGAGGTGAGGGTTGCCGGTGACCTCGAGGAACTGCTGCGCCGTGCCGTGTCGGCGGGGTGGTCCGGAGCCGAACAGCTGCTCGATCGCGAGTTCGAAGAAGGCGACGTGCAGATCGAGAACTCCGTGGGGCGCGACTTTGCGACAGCGATCATCGATGGTGTTCGCGACGCCGTCGACGGAGCCGGCGAGGGCCCGCGCCGCCGTGCCGCCGCGATCTCCAGGGTCTATCGGGCGTGGCGGGTCGATGCGGCCGAACGACAGGTGCGATCGCTCGCCATCGGCGCCTATCACGACGGGTTGATCGGAGCGTTCGAGCAGGCCGGAGTGTGGCAAGTGCAATGGATGGTGGCGGGTCGGGGATGTGTGACGTGCAGGACACTTGCCGAGGCCGGTCCGGTCGATCCGGGAGCAGTGTTCGCATCGGGTATGAAACGCCCGCCGGCGCACGAGTCGTGCGAATGCACCCTCGTTCCGGTGTGACCTGTTCTCCAGGTAGAGTGGAAGGTACATGATTCAGCGAGACCCCGCCCCGCGCCGTAATCGGCGAGGGCTAACCTTCTTTATTTTCGTCGCGTTCATCCTGCTTCTGGCATTGCGGGGCGTAGCGACGTTCTGGACCGATCTGTTGTGGTTCCGATCGGTGGGCCTCAGCTCGGTGTGGGGGACGCTCGTTTTGTTCAAGGTGATCCCCGCGGTCATCGGATCGGTGATTGCGTTCCTGTTGCTCTGGGCGAACGTGCTCATCGCCGACCGCCTCTCACCCCGGTTCCGGCTTTTCGACATGGCTCCCGAAGAGGAGTTCGTCGAGCGTATGCAGGAGTGGATCGAACCGCGGATTCGCAAAGTGCGGTTGTGGGCCTCGGCCGTGTTCGGCGTGCTCGTCGGCGTGAGTGCCGCCGGCTGGTGGGACGATATCTTGCGCTATCTCAACCGCAGCTCCTTCGGGCACGTGGATCCGATCCTCGGCAAAGACGTCTCGTTCTATGTGTTTCAACTGCCGCTGTACCGGGACCTGTTCGGTTGGGTTTTTCAGTTGGTGCTGCTCACGACATTGCTCGTTGGAGCGATGCATTACCTCAACGGTGGCATCCGGCTGCTCCCCGGCAGGGCGCCGCGGGTATCCGCTGGTGTTCGGGCGCATCTGTCCGTGCTGCTGGCGGTCATCGCGATCCTCAAGGCGATCGGATACCGGCTCGATACCTACCAGTTGATGTACTCGCCCCGGGGGATCGTCTACGGGGCCAGCTTCACCGACGTCAAGGCGCAACTGCCCGCTTTGACGCTGCTTTCTCTCATTTCGCTCTTTGCCGCCGGTCTCCTGCTGTGGAACATTCGCAGTCGTGGCTGGACGCTGCCTGCGGTGGCCGTCGGAGGCTGGCTGGTGATGTCGATCATCATCGGAGGAATCATCCCGGCGGCGGTGCAGCGATTCCGGGTGGAACCCGCGGAGCAGATACTCGAAAAGCCGTACATCGAGAACGGCATCATGTTCACGAGGCAGGCCTACGGGCTGGACGACGTGGAGGTACGTCAGTTCGCCGCGTCACCGAATCTGACACTCGACGATATCGAGAACAACCGGCCGACCGTCGACAACATCAAGTTGTGGGACCCGGCGGTGCTCACCGACACGTACACCCAGTTGCAGGAGATCAGGACCTACTACGGGCTCAACGATGTGGATGTCGATCGGTACATGCTCGACGGTGCGCTTACGCAAACAATGATCGCCGGACGAGAACTCGATGAGGGTGCCGATGTCATCTCCGGGTGGGTGAACGAACATCTCGTCTACACCCACGGATTCGGCGCGGTTCTGAGTCCCGCCAACACGGTTGACGAGCAGGGCCAGCCGGTGTTCCTCGTCCAGGACGTTCCGCCTGTGGCGAGCGACGCGAGTCTCAATATCACCCAGCCGCGGATCTATTTCGGAGACACCTACTCGGATCGGTTCGTCATCGTCGGGACCAAACAGAAAGAAGTCGACTTCCCGTTGACCCAGGAAGGCGAATCTGTCGCCCGCAATACATATGACGGGTCCGGCGGCGTACCGATCGGCGGCATGCTCGCCCGCGCTGCGTTTGCGCTGCGCTACTCGGATCTGAACACGCTGATCTCGAATCAGCTCACTGCAGACTCGAAGACGCTGATGATTCGCAACGTCTCGGCTCGTCTGCGCACCGCCGCACCGTTCCTGCGAGTGGACTCGGACCCATACCTGGTCGATGTCGACGGACGACTCATCTGGGTTGTCGACATGTACACGGTGTCGGATGCGTACCCCTACGCACAGCCGGCGTCGATCAACCGGCTCGGCATCGGCGCGGGGACCCTGCCGAACCGGTTCAACTACGTGCGCAATACGGTGAAGGCGACGGTGGATGCGTACGACGGCACGATGCGGCTCTACGTCGTCGACGACAGCGACCCGATCATCCGTGCCTATCGAGCGGCGTTCCCGGATCTGTTCTCCGACGGGTCCGAGATACCGGCAGATCTCGTGGCGCATCTGCGCTATCCGGAGGATCTGTTCCGCGTGCAGAGCGACATGTACCTGCGGTTCCACATGACCGAACCCGACGTCTTCTACAACAGTGAGGACGAGTGGGAAGAACCGCTCGACCCATCCAACGCAGGGAACCAGGATCAGCTTCGCGGCGAGTTCCTCGATCCGACGTTCGCCAGGCCGATGCTGCCGTACTACCTGCTGATGCGTCTTCCCGAAGAACAACGGCTCTCCTATCTCATCCTGCAACCGTTCCTGCCGGTCGAGCGCCCAAACATGGCGTCGTTCCTCATCGCGAAGTCCGGTCCAGAGGACTACGGGAAACTGATCGACTACCGCCTGCCCCGCACTGGCTTTGTCGACGGGCCAAACCAGGTCGCCGCCCGCATCGATCAGAACCCGCAGGTGTCTCAGCAGATCACGCTGTGGAACCAGCAGGGATCGAAAGTGATTCGGGGCGATCTGCTCGTGGTGCCGATCGAGTCGTCACTGCTGTACATTCAGCCGATCTATCTGCAGGCGGCGAAGGTGCCGCTGCCACAGTTCAAGCGGGTCGTTGCCGTGTTCAACGAAGAAGTCGTGATGCGAGAGACCCTTGCCGAAGCATTGCAGGACGTTTTTGCAGGCACCGCGCCGACCACTCCCACGGAACCGACTGCCGATCAGACGGCGCCTGACCTGCTCGATCAGGCGGCCGAGGCGTTCACCCAGGCGGAGACCGCGCTACGGGCGGGGGATCTGGGGACGTATCAGGCCAAGATCGAAGAGGCCAGGACGCTCATCGAGCAGGCGAGGAAGATCCTCGGCGGCTGACCCTCCTGCCAATCCGTTCTCGTGACAGTTCGGATTAACCGTACGAGGCGTCACGAGAGCGGGTGGATGCTCACTCTTGCGCCAACACGACGGCGTACGCGGCCAACTCGGCGAGTTCGAGCCTGTCATACGCCTCATCGATGTCCGACCCGATGGCGACCGCACCATGCCCGTACAGCAGCACGATGGTCGCTCCGTCGGCAACGGCTGCACCGACGGCTCGACCGAGTTCTTCGCTGCCGCTGGGAGCAAAGTCGACGGTGGCGAAGGAGCCAACGGCTTCGGTGACCTCAGGGAGCCGTGCGGTGAGGTCGAGTCCGCGCAGCCCCGCCGCGATGAGGGCCGGTGCGTGGGCGTGAAGAACGGCTCCGACATCCGGACTCGCGAGATATGCGGAGCGATGGAGGGGGAGTTCGGTGCTGGCCCGAGCCGGGGTCTCGTCCGAGTCGAGTCGAATGGCGACGAGGTCGGTCGGGTGGAGGGTGTCCTTGCGGGCGCCGCGCGGGGTGATGAGGATCGTGTCGCCGATGCGCGCCGACAAGTTGCCGGCGCGTCCGGCGATCAGACCGGTATCGTGCATGCTCTTGCCGATGCGACAGATCCCGGAGCGGATGTCATACCTCATGGGAGGGTCTGCTCGTAGGGTGGGGTGGCGATGCCCATCTCGGTGACGATCCCGGTGATCAATGCGGCGGGAGTGACGTCGAATGCCGGATTCCAGACGTCGACGGTCTCAGGGGCGGTGAGAGTCCCGAACCCACGGCGGATTTCGTCGGGGGAGCGCTGTTCGATGGGGATGTCCTTACCGGTCGGCGTGGCGGCGTCGATCGTGGAGGTGGGTGCGAAGGAGTAGAAGGGGATGCCGTGGTCGCGGGCGAGGACGGCGAGCGCGTACGTGCCGATCTTGTTGGCTACGTCACCGTTTGCGGCGATCCGGTCAGCGCCGACGAAAACAACATCGGGGGGTTGGCGACTGAACAGAGCGCCGGCCATCGAGTCGGTGATAACGGTGACGTCGATGCCCGCTTGGTCGAGTTCCCATGCGGTGAGGCGGCTGCCCTGGAGGAGCGGTCGGGTCTCGTCGGCGTAGACGTGGATGGCCCAGCCACGTTCATGGGCGAGGTAGATGGGGGCGAGGGCGGTGCCGATCCCGCCGGTGGCGAGCGCCCCGGTGTTGCAGTGCGTGTGCACGGTGGCGCCATCGCGCAGGAGCGTGAGGCCGTGCTCGCCGATGCGTTGGCACATGGAGCGGTCTTCGTTGTGGATGGCGATGGCCTCGTCGGTGAGAGCTCGGGCAAGGTCGTCGGGCCGGCGGGAGGCGACGGATCGCATACGGTCGATCGCCCAGATGAGGTTGACGGCAGTGGGGCGGGTGACGGCGAGGCGGTCGGCCCATTCGTGGACGGCGCCGGCGAGATCGGCCCGTTCGAGGTGGCCGGCGGCCTGGTTGGCCAGGGCTGCGATGCCCATGGCGGCGGCGATGCCGATCAGCGGTGCGCCCCGCACACGAAGCGAGACGATCGCTTCTGCGATTTGCTCGACGGTCTCGAGCCGCAGCTCCCGTCGCTCCTGGGGCAGCAGGGTCTGATCGAGGACGATCAGGGCCGTGCGGCCCTCGGCCCAGCGGATGGTGGTGATGGGTTGGTGTGTCACGGTTGCGACCCTAGTAGGTGCCTGGTGCGCCTTTGCGGTTGCCCCGGCGGGCGCGTACACTCACCGCTGCGACGCGGGGTGGAGCAGTCTGGTAGCTCGTCGGGCTCATAACCCGAAGGTCGCGGGTTCAAATCCCGCCCCCGCTACTACCGAAAACCCTTGTGCTACAAGGGTTTTCGGCGTTTCTAGGATCCGCCAGATCGCCTGCGATACAGCTCCATCGCGCGTCCATCGCGCGGGAGGCACGGTTTCTCGCGAGCGAACGGGGTTCAGGATCCGTCCTGATTCCCCCGTCGTGGTCGAATGTGGGAGGCGAGCGAGCCGGATTCGTCGCCCTCGGGAGCTACCGTGTCTTGTCAGAGAGTTGATTGCTCGAAGCGAGACACAGAGGAGCACGGTGGTGAGTCTTTCCGAATGGGTAACCGCAGGGGTGGCCCTCGCCGCGCTCGTTCTTGGTGTCGTCAACTTCATTGTTGAGCGGAACCGAGCGGAGGATGCCACTGTACGCGAGAGGGAGCGTGACGCGTTCGAGCAGCGCACCACCGAGGAGGCTGTGGAGATCCAGCGGAGCCTGTTCGAGATCGAAGAGCGGAGGCACGAGTGGGAGCGGGAACAGCGGGCCGCCGAAGCCGTGGCAAGCCTGCGCGCCGATGAGACGGCGCGAACTGCTGCGATGAAGGTTCGCTTTGCCTATCGGGATTCGGCGAGGACCTGGGCGCGGATCCTCGCCACGAACTACGGGCCAGCTGACGCGTCTGACGTTGCTCTTGATGTCTACGCCCGGCAGGATGGCAAGACGGTCGAGGTGGAACCGGTCGGAGGTACGGACTACCGAACCGCCGATCGGCTCCAACCCAACGAGAGTGTCCACGTTGGAGTCGCTTTCACATTCGGATCTCCGCAGCCCGAGGACCTCCGCTATCGGCTCTCATGGGTCGATGGTCGGGGCGAACAGACCGACGAAGGCCAAGTACCGATCGAATAGTCATGGCCAAACTCGTCACATTGATAGCCCAACTCGATGATCCCTCCCACGGGGGAACGGCAACACCGCCGCCCCCTGGCTTTGCTGTTCGCCCCTCGAACGCTGCTGATCTCCAACAACTGGGGATGCTGTATTTCGAGGCCTATGAACCGGGAGTCGCCTGCGACTCCCTCCAGGAAGCCACAGACGACATCAAGGCCTCATTCGAGGGGGAGTACGGTGAGTACTGGTACGAAGCATCGCCGATAGCGGAGGTAGATGGGCGCGTCGTCTCGGCGGTGATGGTGGTGCGCACAGCCCCTTGGGACGATACTCCCGACTGCCCGTTCATCATTGAGCTGTTCACCGCCCGGGATTATCGACGACTGGGCCTCGCTCGGCTCCTGATGCGGCATTGCTTCGCCGTCGTCCGCGGGAACGGCGAAATCGCAGTTGCTCTTCGTGTTGCCGGGGACAACACGCCAGCGCGTGCGCTCTACGAGTCGCTCGGTTTCACCAACTGGGATCCGCTTTCGTGAAGCAGACCGCCGCGACGATGATATTGGAGTAGGTCGGCTCTGTGATCGATCATCGTGTTGTCGCAGGTCTGTTCCGGTCCGGACACAGGATCCTTCTTTGTCATCGCCGGTGGGATCGGTGTTGGTATCCCGACGTGTGGGACCTCCCCGGCGGCCACGTCCGCGACGGCGAGGACCCCCGGCAGGCGCTCGTGCGCGAGCTGGGAGAGGAACTGGGTGTCCGGGTGGATCCACCGACGGACGCAGCTCTTGCGGTGATTCGAGACACGGATGCTGGTTTTGAGATGTCGATCTGGCTCGTCAACGTGTGGGAGGGAGAGA
>JAACED010000036.1 GCA_011682695.1 Gammaproteobacteria bacterium | reverse complement strand
CGTGTTGCCTGCTATTTCCAGGTGCTGTTGGGGTCTTGACCGTAGGCTCTCCACTGGCTGACCGTGATGGTCGCACCACCCCACCGGTAGTAGCTGTCCCCGGATCCGAGCGTGTACGTGTTGCGATCAAACCGGTTGTTCCACTCGGCACCGAACACCGGATCACTCGTGGTCGTCACCACACCGGTCTGACCGGCATTCATCACGATCACGTTGTCATGCACCCACAGATTCTTCAACGCATACGGCCCATACGTCGTCGTCGACGCACTCCGATCCGTATGGATCGCCGCAATCCCATCATTGTTGTACCGGACCGTGTTCCCATACACCTCCACATTCAGAGACGTATTCACCAGAATCCCGGCACCATCCACCCAACCAGTCCACCCAAACCCATTCCCCTCAACCACATTGTTGCGAATCACCGCATCATGACTGATCTCATGATCGATCCCCGGCCCATAGTTATCGACCACCCGATTGTTCTCATACAACGTATAAATGTTGTTCCCATCAGTCCACAACCCCGGACCCTTGTTGTCATGCACATAGTTACCCCGCACCACCAGATTCACCGTGTGCACAAACTTCGAACCCCCAGCCTCCCAATGCGAATCCACATTCTCCGTGTTATTGAACGCGATCTCATTCCCCTCAATCACAATCCCCCCACCAGCACCAAACACCCCCAACTGGCCATTGTGATGCACATAATTGCCACTCACCCTCCACCCCGACCCGGCACGAATCCCCGTCCCACCGTTATACCGAATCTCATTATCCGAAACCACCCAATCCGCCGCACCACCACCAGCACGAATCACACCCTCCTGCGTCGGCGTCGCATACTTCTCAATCACCAACCCAGTCACCGTCACCCCCACACCACCAGCACCAAACGCAAACTCCGCCACACCCTCACCCGACAACACCGCACCCGACTCACCAACAAACACATCCCCATCCTTAGGCACCACCTGCTGACCCCGATGCACCCCCGCCTTAATCACAAACGTATACGCATCCACCAACCCCTGCAACGAATCACCCGGAAACACCTCAACCCCACCAGACACCAACCCACGCGTCGTCGACGTCGTAGACGCCACCAGGGCGTCCGCCCACACCGGAGGCGGCACGGACGAGACGAACAGGCTCGAGGGAAGCCGGAGCGCGGGATCAATCGGCTTCTGGACGAGCGCTGCACCCCCGGCTGCAAGGACCGCGAGCACGGCCGCGCCCAGGAGCAGTACGCGGACGACTCGATCGCGAGGACTCCTGCCGCCACCTGTGGTGCCAGGGAAACACGAGTCTCCCACGTTGACCTCCATCCTTGTCCGACACAGGATGGTAAAGCACCCGACCCTGGACAGTGCGCCAACTAGTGCCTTGGCCAGTAACCTTCGGGGTGTCGATGCCGAGGCAGGAACGCCGATGGCAAGGCCGCACAACGAAGGCGCACCTTCAGGTGCGTCGAGGCGGAGACCGCAGCGAGCGGCGTTCCTGGCCGGCAGAACGCCGCAAGAGGTTGCCGGTCGAGGCACTAGCATGCGCGAGTGGTCGGCAGCATGGGGCAAGCAGCAAACGTGAAGGTCCTCGTCGTCGAGGGTCCCCTGCTCCCCTCACAGATGGCGCACTGGGATCGCATGCATCACCATGGGGTCGACCTGCACCTGGCGGGGACTCTGAGGAGCCCCAAACAGAACTGGTGGGTGCCCCAGAAGCCCGAGAACGTCGCCGTATCGCTGTTCTCACCTCGAGGCTGGGTCGCTCGCGGATCGCTCTGGTGGGTCTATCCAGGTCTCACACGCCTCATCCGGGAGTTGAAGCCCGACGTCATCCATGTTGCCTCTGAGCCGTGGGCGCTCTTCTACTCCCAGGTCGGACTCGATGACCATCGCGTAGTCGGTCACGGGGCAGACAACCTGTGGGTTCACGGAAGCTGGATCGAAAACGGCATCCGCCTGCGCAGGGCACGAAGAATCCTCGGCAAACTCTCGGGATTCACTTCCTGGAATCAGGACGGCGTGCGGCTCGCTCACCGGCACGGTCTTCCGGCAGGGACCCCAACACTCGTCGCCCCTTCTCGTCTCCCGAGCCCGGAGCCGTTCCGGCGTGCGGCCCTCGAGCGCGAGCGGCTACGAAACGAGTTCGGAATGAAGGACGAAGTCGCCGTTGGCTATGTCGGGCGCCTCATGCCCGCGAAGGGCCTCGACTGGTTGTTCCACTCCTTCTCCGCAGCCGGGCTGCCGAACGCCCGGTTGCACATATTCGGCTCGGGACCCCAAGAGGCGTCCCTGAGGGCCCTGGCCTCCGAGCTTCATCTGCCGGTCGTGTTCCAAGGGCCGGTTCCTCCGGACCGGATCCCTGCCGTCATGGCCGGCCTCGATCTCCTCGCCGTGCCCTCGCTCACCACCCCGGGATGGACCGAGCAGTTCGGCAGGGTCGTCATCGAAGCCATGCTGGCCGGGACACCGGTGATCGCCAGCGACTCCGGATCACTGCCTGAGGTTGTGGGCAAAGGCGGCATTGTCGTTCGCGAACTCGATGTCGCGTCGCTCGCCGAAGCGTTGACCTGTCTCGTAGAAGATCCTGGTGAGCGCCGCGAGAAGGGCGAGGCTGCAAGAAACTGGGTTGAGGAACGATTCACCCCGGATGTGCTCGCCGGCATGTTCGCACGCTTCTGGACGGCCGTCGCCTCGCGCTGAGCTAACGTCTGTCTGAGCCAAGAGGTCCCATGCCAACGACCGATCCTCGCATAGCAACTGCAGTCCTCCACTCTCTGGAAGCCACCGGTACCGACCTGGCTTTGCTGCAACAGCCCGATGCTCTCCTCGCTCATGAACCGACCGGCGATATCGATATCGTTGTCGGCGTTCCACCGCGCGTAGCGCTCAAGAGGGCAGCGAGGGAACTCGAGGCTCGAGGAGTCCGGCCGGCCGCCCTGTGGCACTATGACGTGGGCGGAACGGCGACAACATTCTTCTTTGACACTGCCGGAGTAGCTGGAGCCCAAGTGGACATGCTGTACGACCCGAAGGGTCTGGGGCACTACTCGATCCGATCCCATGCCTTGCTCGAGTCCTCCCGACCTGGAGAACCCTTCCCGATCGTCGGACCGCTCGAGTTGTCCATCTATCTGTTCTCGAAGCGCTACCGCAAGGGGCAGACGGACCGGGTCGACGAGCTGAAAGCCGAGATCGACGCCGTGCCGGACACAGAGACCGATGACGCCGTTCGCCGTCTTGTCACTTCAAGGCACCTCGCAGCACACATCACCGGGCAATCGCTGAACATCTCCAGGATCTGGAGTCCCCTGCCAAGGATCTCGCGCCTCCTTGGCCGGCTCACAACCCCTGTCGGGTTCTGGGTCCACTGTCCCGGAAACCGAGAAGGCCTCGCCGTCGCGCTTGCCGATCGATTCGGCGCAGTCCTGGTTCGCTCGGCGGCAAGCCGCCTTCCCGCCGCTGTTTTCGCGACATGGCGCTGGTACTTCCAGACGGTGCAGCCGATCCGGCTACGGCCCGGAATCGTGATCAGCTGGGGAGTCGCCCCGCACGGCTTCCGACCCAGGCCGGACTTCACGGTCGAGCAGGATCGAGAGATCGATGACGCCGCCCGCAACATCATCGAGGCGATGTCGAGTCGTTTCGACAAGCCCGAGCACTGAGCATCATCTCGACCGCAGCAGGTCCTCGTACGCTCGGAGGATCTCAGAACGAAAGGTCGGGTCCGGTGCGAGTGGACTTCTGCGAATCTCCGCAGGGGCGGCCAGGAACCCTTCGACGGCGACGGCGAGTTGGCGCGCGGTTGCCTCGGGGGAAGACGGCGGTACGGCAACCGAGGGAGTCGATCCCCATCGACGAACGAGTTCCGAAGGCCCACCATGATCCAGGCACACGACCGGAGTGCCCAGTGACAGCGCCTCGGCCACCGCGAGTCCGGCCTCTTCGTGCAGTGCAACGTGCAGGAGAACCGAGGAACGAGCAACGCTGTCGAGAAGGCGGTCCCTCGACAGCTGTCCCTCGAAGCGCACTTTGACTCCCCGTGCTCTCGCGAGCCTCTGGATGCGCGCGGCATCCCGGCCTTGCCCGTAGACCACGAGAACCGCGTCCGGATCGGCCACATGGTTCATCACGCGCACTGCCAGTGTCCCCGCCTTCCAGGGGACGAGCCGTCCGACAAATGCCACCTCTTTCGTGCGAGAGCCATCGGTGATGGTTGCAGGCAGCGATACGACGGTCGCGTTCGACAGAACCCGCACATCAGAGAAGCCGCCCAGCTTTCGGGCAGTCTCCCTGTTCTGGGCCAGCACCAAGGTTGGCGCCGCCCGGTTCCGCGCCGGGTTGTGCGCCCATCCGGCCGGCCCGCGAACGATCGCACGCGCCATCTCGCCGGCCACACCTCGCCACCCCAGCAACCGTGTGAAGTGCCGGGGAACCGCCACCCCCCCGCCAACAGGTCCCCACACCAATGGCCGGTTCAGTGTGGCAACACCCGTACGGGACCAGAACGACGCAAACGTGACGTGATGTACGAGATCGAACTCCACCTCTTCGTCCAGCCTCCGTGCGATCCGACCCGCAGACCGCTGCCAGAGGTCGTAGTAGATCTGCACCGGTAACAGCCCCTTCCTCTTGAGGGACACCGCACGATCCGACGCCTCCATACCAACCAGGTGGATCCGGTCCCGGAGGGGGTGCGACTGCAGGAACTCCGTGAGCACCGAGATGTTGTTGGAGCGAGTGAGCACCCACACCTCATGCCGAGAGGCGACGGCGAGCATCGCCCGCAACCCCACTTCCGGTTCAGAGCCCTTGCCCGGCTCACACGCGTATGCAGAGAGGAGAACCTTCAACGACCAGCCTCGGATCGGGAACGATCCAGCATAGGTCACGCCTGCGAGCCTCGGTGTG
This sequence comes from Gammaproteobacteria bacterium, assembly GCA_011682695.1. Lineage (NCBI taxonomy): Bacteria > Pseudomonadati > Pseudomonadota > Gammaproteobacteria > Gammaproteobacteria bacterium. Next base: position 16,340 of record JAACED010000036.1, on the reverse strand, counting down.
CAAGCCGTGGTGGTACAGCCTCGTAGCGCTACTCTCCGGTGAGGATCCACTTGACTTCGGGAGGTAGTCGGCTTGCGAGGACTCACTTGGACGGCCGCGATCTGGGTGATCGCGCTGGTTGCCTTGGCGCCCCATGGTTGGCGCTCCTTCTTCAGGACCGGCAAGCTTGGCTACTCGCGAGCTCAATGGGCCATCGTGCTGGTTCTCCTGGGATCCCACAGCTTTGCGGGAGCCGCCACAGCCGACGAAGTACTGGCAAATCCCGTCGTTATCGAACGAGTCTTGCGGGGTGTACTCGATGTCATGGCCCTGCTGATTGCTGCGCCGGTGCTGTACCAGAAGGTTCGCAGCGGAAGGACGATGAGGTCACCGGGCCTCACCGCGTTGGTGCTGTACGGTGCCATCGCCGCGATCTCGGCACTGTATTCGATTGCCGCAATCGTCACTGTCGGAAAGGCCATGGAGTTGGCTGCCGCGCTGACGGCCGTCTGCCTGATGGCAACCGGCCCGAACCCCAGAGACGAGTTCCGCTCCACAGTGCGCCTCGTCGTGCTGCTGGAGGCGGCCCTCGTCCTCGTGGCGGTCATCGGTTTCTTCCTACTGCCGGGCGCGTTCCATTCGGGCGACACGCGGCCTGGCTTCATCACGGCCGCTTCCATGGGGAGTCCGTTCTCCCATCCGAACGCTCTGTCGGCGAGCGGGGCTCTCATCGTGGTCTATGCCATTGCCTCGTTCTTCGGTTCTGTGACCCGCCGGGCAAAGGCCGGCTGGGCAACCGCCGCCCTGTTCGGAACGGTGGCCATCTTGCTGGCGTCGGGCCGCCAGGGCCTCGTCATCTGGGTCGTGGCCGTGGCCGTCTTGCTCTGGGTGCACCGGCGGAGCCTGCTGCTGCTGTTCATCGGACCGTCGGCCGCGCTGATCATCTGGTCGAACTGGGGATTGATCTGGGGCGCCGTCACACGCGACCAGGCGGCCATCAACGTCACGACGTGGAGCGGACGATTGACCTGGTGGAGTTCCGCACTCAAGACCGCCGCGGCACATCCGCTCACCGGTTTCGGCTACGGCGCCGGTGGCCGGTGGGCTGCCCTCCAACGGATCGGCGAAGACATGGCCTCGAGTGTGCACAACGGCTACCTGGAGGTTCTGCTCGGTGTGGGGATCATCGGCGCGGTCTTCCTGCTCATCCCCGTCGTGAGAGTCGCGATCTGGAGCTTCCGCAACCTCGCTGCGAAGCACGATACGCCGATCGCGATCCTGATCGTCCCCCTCCTGCTCCACACGTTCGTGAGCCTCGGCTTCGGAGGTTGGGTCAACGCCGACCTGATCCTGCTCGCATGCCTCATCGGCATCAGCGATGTCGACCATCTTCGAGCCTCACCGATGAAGACGCGACAGATCGCGCCGGTACCACCCTCAGTCGTCGAGCAGTCCCAGTAGCGCCTCCACCACTCCCGCGTCTTGGTCGTCTGCCGTCGCGACTTGCCTCCCTCGCAGCCGTTCCACCCAGAACGTCCGCGCCTCGCGGGAACCGGCATCGACCCGGTGCTTCCCGGTCAGCATCGCTTCAACCGCCCGGTACAGCACCTCGTCGGCCCCCGGAGGAGCCCAGCCGGCATCTTCCCAGTCGATGAGAAACAGCGACCCACCCCTGCATTCGCGCAGGTTCCACGGAGTGAAGTCACCGTGCATCGGTTCCCAGTGGGCGGGAGTATCTGTGGGCCGGCCCAGAGACGAGAGGCCATTGCGCACATCCTCGAGTACCCGGCCGAGTGGTGGGTGCACCGGCATCCGGTGCAACTCAGGGGCCAGAGACGAGGTCATGAGGTAGTGCCAGCCTCCCACCTCGCCTGTTGTCACCGGCCGCGGCACGACAAAGGCCCCCGGTTCGTGGTTCGCGACCGCACCCAGGGCCCGGAACTCGTTGTCGATCGACGTTCCGTCACCTTCACGCACCTTCACGAAGGCGAGCGGATCACCCTCTTTGAGCAGCATCACGGCGAATCCCGATCGAGACGCCTGCAACCGCTCGTGGACCGCGACACCGTCGAAGCGGCCGGCAACATCTGCCCACTCGGTCACAAGGGCCGCCCACATCGCCTCCGACATCGGGGGCTTCCATGTCGTCGGGTGCCCCGGCAGCGCGCCGGCACCCAGTACGCCCACGATACGCCACGCCACCCACCGCGCGAGCACCCCCTTTGGCCGGCACGGCGCATACATCGCCAGGCCCGCTCGTGCAGCACGACGCGACGACACCGGAATCTTCAGGTGGCCACGGCCGGGAGGGAATGCTCGGTACTGCTCGGTCATGCTTCGAGCGCTTTCATGATCGCCGTGGCAGCCTGATCCGGTGTCTGCCCGGCATCGATGGTCCGCAACTTCACGACGGGGAGCTGAGCCCACCCCTCCAACTCCCCTTCGATTTGCTCGAGTGACAGCTCCGTCTTGCGCACGTGAATCACCTCGGCCGGTGCCGCGAGATTCGCGACGAGATCTGGGCGAGGGAACAACGCGAGTATCCACCGGGCCACCCAAGGTGGCCCGTAGAACTTCAGCGCCGCGGGTTGCACGAGGTAGCCGTATGCCCATCGATCTCCCACGACCAACGTGCCTCTGGCCAGCGCAGGTCGAACCCTGAACACGTACCCGACCCAGAATCGCAACAGGTTCCGTATGATCCTCACCCATCCGAGCACCATCGAGCCTCGGACCGAGCCCTTGTCCCGCGCCGCTTCCATTGCCTCGGGAGGGCCGGCGGCCATCGGCGTCAAGATCAGCGGCCGGAAGTGGAAGTAGGCGGTGGAACCTTCCGCGAGGCGCAGCAGATGGCGCGCCACGGTGGTCTTGCCCACACCGTCGGGCCCCACCAGGACGACGAATCGACCGCGCCGGTGGCGCCGCTGCGGGTCTGCTTGTTGTGGCGGTATCTCAGTCATCGGTGTTCGAGTCGTCTCGCAGCGTGTCCCACAGATGCAGGTTAGAGGTTGCACCACCCGCAGTGCCCCCACTACTCTGGGTGGTGGGAGGTGTGTATTGCCGGGGCGTGCGCTCATCACCGGAATCACCGGACAGGACGGATCGTACCTCGCCGAGTTCCTGCTCGGTCGCGGGTACGAAGTGCACGGCCTGATCCGTCGCTCGAGCACGTTCGCAACCGAACGCATCGACCATCTCTACATCGATCCTCACAGCGAATCGGCGAACCTGTTCCTGCATTACGGCGACCTGGCCGACGGCAACAGCCTCGTCCATCTTCTTCAGGACATCGAGCCGACGGAGATCTACAACCTCGGCGCCCAGTCCCACGTGGGAGTCTCGTTCAAGAACCCCATCTACACGGCGGACATCGATGCGGTCGGCACGCTGCGTCTCCTCGAAGCCATCCGGCAACTCGGCTCACCGGTGCGGTTCTACCAGGCCTCTTCATCCGAGATGTTCGGAAAGGTTGCGGAAACCCCGCAGTCCGAACGAACACCGTTTCATCCGCGGAGCCCGTACGGCGTGGCAAAGGTGTACTCGTTCTGGCAGACGGTCAACTACCGCGAGGCGTACGGACTCTTCGCCGGTAACGGCATCCTCTTCAATCACGAGTCCCCCAGGAGGGGCGAGACATTCGTGACCCGCAAGATCACTCGCGCTGCAACCCGCATCAAGCTCGGCCTTCAGGATTACGTCTTCCTCGGCAACCTCGACGCGGAGCGTGACTGGGGATTCGCCGGTGACTTCGTGCGGGCCATGTGGCTGATGCTGCAGCAAGACCTTCCCGACGACTATGTGATCGCCACAGGCGAACGCCATTCGGTACGCGAATTCTGCGAGGCGGCCTTCGGCCTGCTCGACCTCGACTATCGCGATCATGTCCGTATCGATGAGCGATACCTGCGACCGGCCGAAGTCGACATCCTCCAGGGTGATGCCTCCAAGGCTCACCGAGTTCTCGGCTGGGAGCCAAAGGTGGGATTCTCGGAGCTGGTGCAGATGATGATCAACTCGGATCTCGAGTTGGCCGAACAGGAGCGGACCCTGGTCGACGCCGGTCTCAAGCAGATCGAGTGGCGCAACGGGAGACCCGAGTGACCGACCTGGCAGGCAAGCGGGTCATGGTGACCGGCGGTGCCGGATTCCTGGGCACATACGTCTGTGACCTTCTTCGACAACGCCCCATCGACCTGGTGGTTCCCCGCCACGGCGACTACGACCTGACCGAGCAACAGGCGGTTCGTGCGCTCATGGCGGACACTCGCCCCGATGTTGTTCTGCATCTCGCGGCAGAAGTGGGCGGCATCGGCGCCAATCGCGCCAATCCGGGACGCTACTTCTACGCCAACGCGACCATGGGCATCAACGTGATCGAGGAGAGCCGCCGGGCCGGGGTCGAGAAGCTGGTGCAGCTCGGAACCGTCTGCGCCTATCCGAAATGCACACCGGTGCCTTTCAGAGAAGAGGACCTGTGGAACGGCTACCCGGAGGAAACCAACGCCCCGTACGGCATCGCCAAGAAGTCACTCCTCGTCATGTTGCAGGCATACAGAGACCAATACGATTTCAACGGTATCTATCTGCTCCCTGTGAATCTCTATGGCCCCGGAGACAACTTCGATCTGGAAACCAGCCACGTCATTCCTGCCCTCATCCGCAAGTTCGTCGATGCCCGCGAAACCGGTGCATCCCATGTCGAGGTGTGGGGAACCGGATCTGCCAGCCGCGAGTTCCTCTACGTCGGAGACGCGGCACGGGCGATCGTCCTTGCCACCGAAGGGTACGAGGGTTCCGCGCCCGTCAACATCGGCAGCGGACGTGAGGTCGCCATCCGCGATCTCGTGGCTCTGATCGCCGACTTGACGGGCTACGAAGGAGAGATCCGCTGGGACACTACCAAGCCGGACGGTCAGCCCCGACGGATGCTCAACACCGTGCGTGCCAAGGAGTACTTCGGTTTCGAAGCACAGGTCGACCTCGAAGAAGGGCTGCGAAGGACCATCACCTGGTGGCAGGAGCGCCGACGCCCGTGAGCACCGTTTGGCCGGATCGGATCAGCGTGGTCGGAACGCCGATCTCGGCCACATCCAGCGAAGAAGTGCTCGAATTGCTGGGAAGCCGTCCGCTCGACAAGGCAACGGTCATTGCCTTCTGCAACGTGCATTCGGTGATGACGGCTCGTCATGACACCGATGTCGCAGCAGCCCTACTCGATGCCGATATTGCGGCTCCCGACGGCGTTCCCGTGGTGTGGGGACTTCGCGCTGCAGGCTGTACCGCACAAGGCAGGGTCGATGGCCCATCGTTTATGCAGCGTGCCCTGGAACACGGCGTCGCCCACGGGTGGCGTCACTTCTTTTGTGGAAGCACCGAGGAGACCCTCGGCAAGCTGGTCGAGGCCACCGAGAGAATCGCTCCAGGAGCCATCGTCGTCGGAACCTACTCGCCACCGTTTCGGCCACCAACCGACGAAGATCTCCGGCTTGCCGCCGACAAGATAAACGAAGCGGGCGCCGATCTTGTTTGGGTAGGGCTCGGCATGCCGAAACAGGAGCTGTGGATGCGCAGTATCCGCCACATGGTGCCCGGCATGGCGCTACTCGGTGTCGGTGCGGCCTTCGACTTCATAGCCGGAACGACGCCCCGCGCTCCCACCTGGATGCAGTCTGCCGGTCTGGAATGGCTTCACCGCCTGTCCCGGCAACCCCGCAAGATGTGGCGTCGATACCTGTTCAACAACCCGGCCTACCTGATACTCCTCACCAGAGACATCGTTCGCGGCAAACGGGTACGCCGACAGACGGGCTGACTCGGCGTCACCGATTCCCCATTGCCCTCCTGTACGCCTCCACGAGCGCCTCCAGGGCGTGGCAAGGGGCATAACGGGACTCGAACACATGGCGCGCATGCAGGCCCGCGTCATCGACCCAATCGCTGTCGGCCAACCGACCCAATGCCGTCGCCCACTCCGATCGATCGCCCGCCGGCACTGCCACGGCTGCTCGCTCATCCGCCACCGTGTCGGGGATCCCACCGATCGCCGACACGACCAACGGCAGCCCCGCGGCCAGCGCCTCGAGCAGCACTATCGGCTGGCCCTCATACCAGATGGAAGGAAACGCCATGGCGCGTGCACCGAGCATGAGTTCGTGCACCTGGTCTGCCGGGAGCCGGCCGAGGAACCGTACACCCGAGGGTGGAGAGCCTTCGAGGGTTTCCCTGAGCGGACCGTCGCCCACGATGAGAAGCTCCAAATGGTCGGGCGCCGCGTCTCGCCAGGCATCGAGTAGGACCTCGATCCCCTTCTCCGCACTCAGTCTCCCGACGAACAGCACCACACTGCTCTCCGACGGAGACACACGACGCTGTCCAGGATCATCCACGAAGTTCGGCTTGACCCACAGCTTGTCGGGCGGCAGCCCACCGGCGATGAACCGCTCACGAGCAAACTCCGTGAGCGGCAGAAAGAGATCCACGCTCCGCCAGGTATGCAGTCTCCGAGGCAACTCGATGGCGGCCGCTGCCATGATCGATGCAGGGACGGAATCCCGATAACAGCCCTGCCTGACCGCCCGCCACGGATGGGTACCCACACAGTCCTCACACGGCCCTCCGTCACGAAACAGCTTCGCGTTGGCGCACATCAGGCGGTAGTTGTGCAACGTCACCACGGTCGGAACCCCGGTCGCCGCGAGTGAGCGCACGATCGAAGGAGACAGCGCCCACCACGTGTTGTGGATGTGGGCCACGTCGGGGCGATGCTGCCTGACGACATCGCCCACGCGTCGGGCCGACATGGGATTCCACGGCGCCACGAGCAGGGTTGCGGTTGCAGCAACGGGGCCACGCGGGTTCTCGACCTGGTACTCGATCACCTCGTGTCCGGCCCCCCTGAGCAGATCGCGTTCCTTTGATGCGACCACGTCTTCGCCCCCGGCTTCCCGGTAGCGATTATGAATCTGCAGCACCGTCAACGGATCCAAAGCCACTCCAGGGCAGTGAGGAGTCTCAGCGCTGCCACCTCTTGACGAAACCGGACTTGCGCTTCTCGCCATCGTCCTTCGGCATACTCATGTCTCCGAGCACGTCGGCGGTCGAGCCTTCCGAGATTGTCATCTCTCTCCGGAGAGGCGACCCGTTGTACACGTATCCCAGAATCGGCACTCCGATGAGGTTCAAACGACTCCGCGCCTCTTCGAGCTGTGTGGCCGAACCCCCATGAGCCACGAGTACCAGGACAGTATCGACGAGGCTGGCCAGGGTGCTCGCGTAGGCGACCTGAAGCAGCGGTGGAGCGTCGACGAGCACCAAGTCGAATTCTTCCTTGGCAGTGTCGAAGAGGCCTCGAGCCTCCCTGGACCTGAGCAGATCCGCCGCAGCCACCGGCTGCCTGCCCCTGCTCAGAAGTGAGAGCAACAGATCGGGTCCAACCTGGATCCGGCGGATGGCCCGATCGAGCGGCAGACCTTCCCCCACGACCTCCGTCAAACCGGGCCCCTGCGTACCCTCGTCACCGGCCAGGAGCGCCGTCAGCACCTGGTTTCCGAAGTCGGCGTCGATGAGAAGCACACGATTTCCTTGCCTGGCTGCGGCAAGGGCTGCATTCGCCAGCACCGTGCTCTTGCCTGCACCGAGTGTCGGGGAGATGATCGCGAGCGACTTCGCATTCTGCCTCGTCATCTTCAGCTCCAGCGATGCCGCGGCGAACCGGAACGCCTCCGCCGATGCCGACCGTGGCTCATCCCGAACGGGCAGGAGCGTCTTGAGGCCCTCCTGCGTGAAGTCGGGGATGTCGGCGAGCAGCGGTGCGCCGAGGATGACCTGGGGCTCCATGCGATCATGGAACACACGGACTCGAGAAGCGAACAGGTAGGCGAGACCCACTCCACCGAACAGGCCGAGCATGATTGCCACCGCCAGAGCGCGCCCCGGTCCCGAGTCCGGCGACGGCATCGCCACTTGTGCGGGCGAGGAGAACGCGACAACGTCGGGAGACAACTCGACGTCGATGGATATCGAGTCGCGACGCTCCAACAGGGCGTCCCTGCGCGTGAGAATCTGGTCCTGCTCCCCCTGGAGTGCATCGAGTTCAGGATCGTCCCGGCCGATGCTCCGTACGCTTCGGTACGTTGCGATCAGGTTGCGCAGGTCGCCCAAGCGTGCCCGAATCTCTTCGAGCCGAGTGATGTCGGCCGTCTGGGCTTCACGCTCCAGCAAAACGACCTCGACGATTGCATCTTCGTACTCACTTCGAAGATCTATCAGCGCCGTGTCCTTGGCCAGCCTGTCCGCTATCTGCGATGCGAGCGTCTGCGCTCGCTCATCGAGCGTCACCAACTGGGCGTCGATCCGCTCGAGAGCGGCGGCAGTCACCGCAGTCTTCTCCGAAGCCACGAGTTGCCTGTAGGCCTCGACCACCGCGTTGGCCGTCCTCACCGCCACGACGGGATCGTCCGCTGCGCTGAAGACGACATCGATCAGGTCGCTGTTCGAAGAACTCTCAACCTGCAGGCTTGCGGTGACGTCCTCTGGCGTCAGTACGATCGGCGGATCCTGCTGTTCGAGGATCTGACTCGCGAGCTCGGAAACCGCCGCCGATCTGAGGATCTCTACCTGGTTCGCAACAAACCGCTGCGGGTTTCCCGATGTTCCGAGATCCAGGCCACCGGCCGTCGCCTGGACGACCAGCGAGGCACGCGCCGTGTAGATCGTCTTCGGAGGTCTGAGCATCACAAACGCAATGCCCAGCCCCAGTGCCACCAGCGTTGTGATGGCCACCAGCCACCGGTAGCGCCAGGCCGCGCTGAAAAGTGTCGGCTCGGTCAGTGCGTTCTCGCTCACAGTCCCCCTGAGGATCTGCCACGGAGAGTAGTCAGCAGAGTCTTCAAACTCCACACAACGCAGTACGACACCCCCCCTCTCCGTTCTCGTGACGCTTGATCCGGATAGTTCCCTTCAGGCGTCGAGAGAACCGGAGGGGATCACACCAGGCCCCGCTGGCGAAGGTCACGTACGGCCCACACCCCCGGACCGATCGGCAGCCAGAATGTGAATAGCCGATAGACCAACACTCCGCCGACGGCAATGCCGGCGTCGACACCCACCGCAGTGAGCCCTGCAATCAGCGCCGCCTCCAGCGCGCCGAGAGCCCCCGGCGTCGGAGCGAGCGCTGCAACAGCCGCCGCTGCGAGATACACCGCGACGACATCGATCACCGACACCGACTGCCCGAACGCGTTCATGGCGAGCGCCAATGTGAGCGCGTTGGCGACCGTGACGATCGTCGACCCGCCAAGCAGCTGAACGGTCCTGATCGGTCGCCTCACCGTCGACCACAGGGCGGCCCCCGCTCGCAGGGCCGGCTTCCAGAGCCATTTGCGTCCCAGAGGCGTCCACACCGCCATCCCCAGAACGAGGGCGAGCAGTGCTCCTCCGGCGAGCAGCCACCACCGCGGCGGCGTTCTCAGGTGCGAAACGATCGACGGTCCGACCAGCGCCACCGCGACCAGAACGCTCAGCACATGCGCTGCGAACCCTGCGACGGAGTTCAGCCCAGAGGCCGTGATGGCGACCGTCCTGTCGTGGCCCCGCTTCTCGAGATACTGGGCATTGATGGCCGCCAGCCCCACACCTTGGGGTGCGAACAATCCTGTGAACGACGCAGCGACCTGCACCTCGAACGTCCGCCAGAACGGCAGATTATCCTCGAGCGAGCCCATCAGCGAGATCGTCCCCCCGATGCGTGTGAACACCGCCACGACCACCGCGGCGAGCAGCCACCATGGAGAACCACTCTTGACGTGCTCAACGGCCTGTGGCAGTTCGCTCACCCGTGGCATCAGCAGATGGACGGCGAACGCCAACGCGCCCAGTGCGAGCACGATGTTCACAAGCCCCCGACGGCCCCCGGCTTTCTGCCCAGTGGTCATGCGTCCGTTGCGAGCCGGGCTGCGAGCGCATGAAGCGCACGCCCCCGGTGACTGATCGCGTTCTTCTCCTCAGGGTCGATCTCGGCGAGCGTTCTCCCATCCACGAGGAACACCGGGTCATAGCCGAACCCGGACGTTCCTCTCCTCTCGTCGATGATCTCGCCCTCCAGCACGCCCTCCCCGACGATCTCCCTCCCGTCGGGGAAGGCCAGCACCATGACCGTTCTGAACCGGGCGGACCGGTCATGCGCATCGGCAACCTCGGCCAAGAGCCGGCGCACGTTGTCGTCATAGGTCGCGTCCTGGCCCGCGTATCGTGCGGACCGCACTCCCGGCGCGCCCCCGAGGGCGTCGACCTCCAGGCCGGTGTCGTCGGCGAGAGCGGGCAGTCCCACCGCAGCCGCGACCGCCCGCGCCTTCAGCAACGCGTTCTCCTCCAACGTGGTCCCGGTCTCCTCGACATCGGGCCATTCCAGATCTCGAACAACGGCATCGACAAGGCCCAGCCCCCGCAAGACGGCCTCGATCTCGCCCACCTTGTCCGGGTTCTTCGAGGCGACGACGAGTCGTTCGAGCTTCACGCCTCGGCCGCCTGACGCTGCAGATCGAGCAGTTCGGCGATCCCCCCGTCTGCGAGGTCGAGCAGGTCGTTCAGGTCGGAGCGAGAAAACGGGGCCCGCTCTGCGGTGCCTTGGACCTCGACGAGCAAACCCCTGCCGGTCATCACGATGTTCATGTCCACGTCGGCAGCAACATCGTCCGAGTAGTCGAGATCGAGCCGGGATTCCCCATCGACGATGCCAACGGAGACGGCGGCAACCCGATCGATGATCGGACTCTCGCGCAACGCTCCGTTGGCGATGGCGTCTTCGAAGGCGTCGTGCATGGCGATCCATGCCCCGGTGACCGCGGCGCACCGGGTTCCCCCGTCGGCCTGAAGTACGTCGCAGTCGATGCGCATCATCATGTCGGACATGGCTTCGAGACGAACCACCGAGCGCATCGAACGACCGATCAGCCGCGAGATTTCCTTTGATCGACCGCCTGAATAGTTGTCTCGCCTGATGCGCTCACTGCTGGACCCGGGCAGCATCCCGTACTCGGCCGTGACCCAGCCCTTCTTGCTTCCTCGCATCCAGCGAGGCACCTCGTTCTCGATCGAAGCGGTGCAGAGAACGCGGGTCCGTCCCATCTCGATCAAGACGGATCCCGGGGTCATCTCCGTGTACCCCTGCGTGATCCGTACCGGCCGCAATTCGTCGATGGGACGTTCTCTCGATGCCACAGGCCCTCCTTCAAACTTTGACGGTCATACCCGGCACCGCGAGGCCTACCGGTTTGCCGAATGTCGTTTCTGATTCTGTCACGGATCGACCGGGGTCGAGGAACGGCCACACGTGAGTGATCATCAACTTGTCAACGACCTGGCTCCTCGCGATCTCCCCTGCCTCCGACGCGGTCAGGTGCTGACTCCACGGCTTGTCCTCCGTGGCTCCCTGGTACGTTGCCTCACACACGAACAGGTCGGCACGCTCGGCCAGCCTTGCCCAGTCGCCGGCGGGACCCGTGTCCGAGGAGTACACGAGCACCCTTCCGCCCGCCTCGGCTCGAACTGCAAGCGTGGGAACCCCGTGGTCGGTTCGGGCGAACGCCAGACCGATCGCTCCGACCGTTGCAGTGGCCCCGTCATCGCAAACTTGAAAATCGAGCGTTGCGCCGGGGTCGTGCCCAGGACCTCCGAGGTAGCGGACCACCTGTTCTCGGAGTCCTTCCGGACAGAGCACGGGTATGCCGGCCTTTGCGCCGGGGCCGAACTTGACTGCGTGGTAGAAGCCGAACAGGTCGACGCTGTGGTCGGCGTGAACGTGGGTCACCACGAGCGCATCGACCGTCCGGTAGTCGATCACGGCCTGGAGTGCAGCAAACGTCCCGGAGCCTGCGTCGACCCAGATCCGGGTGTCGGCATGCCTGATCAGGTAGCCCGATGTGGGACGGCCGGGCGTTGGAAACGTGCCGTTGGATCCAAGAACGGTCAAACGCATGACGGCAAGTGTAGGGGGAACGCGTGGACTGACGACCCCGAATTGAACCCTGGGCTCAGGGGTACCCCTGGGGTACCCCTGAGCCCAGGGTTCGGAGTTCCCGGTGTCGATACCGCACGTGGGCGGTCTGAGCTCTACCCCCCGGAGACGGCTGGAATGATCATGATCTCGGCATCGTCGGGCACCGGTGTCTCGAGACCCTCGAGATAGCGGACGTCGTCGTCGCCGAGGAAAACGTTGACGAAACGGTGCAAGTCGCCATCGATATCGATGAGTCGCTCGCCAATGCCCGGGTGACGAGCCTCCATATCGATGAAGACGTCCTTGATCGTGGCGCCGGTCGCTTCGACCGTGCTCTCACCGTCGGTGTACATCCGCAGAATGGTCGGAATCCTCACCACTACGGCCATCTCAATCCCCGATCTCGAGTGGTTCTTCCACGACGGTGCCGCTTCGAAGGAAGTATCCCCTCAGCCGCAGACTATCCGGCCCGACAAGAGACGCTATCAGATAGATCCAGTCGGGTTCCGCCGCAAGCCGCCGGTCGGTGGCAGACGGATACGCTTCCGAGTGCGGATGCGAGTGGAACGCTCCGACCAGTTTCCAGCCGTTGGCCTCCGCGTGCCGCAGAGCGCGGAAGTGCTCCTCCGGGTCAACCGTGTAGGCGACGCGAGAGTGTTGAACGTTCGTCAGGCAGTAGACCATCTTCAGGTTCCCCTCGTCGTCGCCCGCCAGCAGGCCGCACGCCTCCTCGGGCGCACAGAATGCCGCGTGAGCGAGGACGGCGTCGCGGATCTGGCCGGGCACACGCATCATGTCGCCGAGGTTCGAACGTTCTTCATCGGTTCGATCGACAAGCGTACCTGTGCGCACCTTTCCCGATTGGTCGCTCGACCGACAGTGAGCGACGGCAGTAGCCTGAGCATCGTGAGATCGATTCGGGTACTCAGCATCGACGGCGGTGGAATCCGGGGAATCATTCCGGCTCGTATCCTCTCCGCTCTCGAGGAAGCCTCCGGCAGACCCACGGCCGACCTGTTCGACATCATCGTCGGCACGTCCATCGGCGGCATCGCCGCAATGGCCCTCGTCCTCCCCGGCAAGAACGGCAGACCGGCCCCCGCGGAGGACATCGGTGCTTTCTACGAACGGCACGGCAAGATCATCTTCCCTCAATCTGCGCTGAGTTTTCCCCGCAGCCGAGAGGACCTGCGTGAGTTGATCGCCCGGGTGGGAATGCAGGCCGCGATGTTTGGCTCCAATCCCGATGCCGGAAACGCCCGGTACTCGCCCGCGCCGCTCGAGCGGGCACTCGAAGAACAGTTCGGCGATGCCCGACTGTCCGATGCCATTCGCGACGTGATCGTCACGGCGTACGACGTCAACAGGGGCAGCCCCAAGCTGTTCCGTTCCCGAGCGGCACGGACCGAGCCGAGTGAGAATCATCTCATGAGGGACATCGCCCGCGCGACGTCGGCCGCGCCCACGATATTCCCCCCGTTTCGCCTCGTCTCGGCGGACGGCTCCGACCACATCCTCATCGACGGCGGCGTCTTCGCGAACAACCCGTCGATGATCGGTTACGCCGAAGCGATGGAGTTGGCCGGTTGGCGTGGCATTCGCGTCAGAACGATTCGACTGGTCTCGCTCGGGACCGGGATTCCCAAAGCCGGGATGACCAGCTACGAAGAGTTCACCGGCCACTCCTGGCTGCGACTGGCCGAGGACATGTTCGAAGCTGCCAATCGGGGCCAGAGTTCCCTACACAATGAGCTGCTGAAGAACCTTCTCGGAGACCACTATCACCGGTTCGAACCGACGCTGCCGACCGAGATCGCCATGGACGATGCCTCCGAGGCGTCGATGATGGCCCTTCGACACATCACGGACGAGTATGTCGAGCGGCACAAGGACGAACTCACTGCGCTGGCGAATCTCCTTGCCGAAGGCTGACCGATCATCGACGAAGGAACGCCTCGACAGTCTTCAGTGAGGTCGTCTGTGGCATCGGTGGCAGCGAGCGCAGCAACACTCTCCCGTAGCGACGCTTGAACAGCCGCGAGTCGAGGATCGCCACGACCCCGCGGTCACTGGTGGTGCGGATCAGACGCCCAGCGCCCTGAGCCAGCAGCATCGCTGCGCGGGGCAGGTCAACGGTCATGAACGCAGACCGACCTACCGCCTCCGCTGCTTCGCGTCGGGCCTGCCAGAGCGGTTCGTCGGGACGGGGAAACGGGAGCTTGTCCAACACGACCAGTTCGAGGGCTCTACCGGGAATGTCCAGCCCCTCCCAGAATCCCATCGTGGCAACGAGGACAGAGGTCTCGTCCTCCTCGAACCGCTCGATGAGACGCTGCTTCGGCAACTCGCCCTGGGTGAGGATCTCGAAGGGAACCGCTCGAGTGAGATGGTCGCTGATGATCGTGAGCATCCGGTAGCTGGTCGTCAGGACCAACGCCCTGCCCCCTGACGCCAGCAACAACTCCTCGAGTTCCGCGAGGGCCCGGTCCTGATAATCGGGAGAGCGAGGTTCAGGAAGTCTGGCAGCGACATACACCCGTCCCTGCGCCCGGTAGTCGAACGGCGATTCGACCTGCGACGCCCTGTATCGCAGCGGGCCGGATTCGTCGGCCGCCTCGAAGCCGAGCCTTTCGGCGAGCGGCGCAAGCGATCCTGCGACCGACAGCGTGGCGCTCGTCAGGATCACGGGAACACGGCCGAGGAGTTGCTCGGCGAGTAGCGGCCCGACCTCGACCGGTGCAATCCGGTAGGCGGTTCGGTCCGAGTCACGCTCGATCCAGGACACATATCCGTCCGGCGGTTCGACGGCCATCCCGACGTCGCCGGCAAGGTGTCCCGCCAGTCGCAGTACCCGTGCACGAGCCCCGAGAGCGCCGGGCGATGTCGGTTCCGACGCACGAATCGCCTTGGTCACCTCCGCCAGACTGGAAGCGGCAGCAGAGAATACGGCGCCAAGGGCTCCGGTGCCATCGACACGACCGACGTCGGTACGATCGAGGGACTGCTGCACCCGTTTGGTCCGATCGGCGAGCGGTCGGAGGATCCTGTCTGCCTTGGAGCGTGCCGACTGGGTCCGCAGGTACGAGCCTGCGGACCGTTGCACCTGCCAGAAGCGTCCCTCGGCGAGTTCGATCCCCAGGGCGGAAGCCATCGTATCTTCGAGCCGATGGGCCTCGTCGACGATCAGTACATCGTGTTCGGGGAGCACGACCCCGCCTCCGAGCGCAAGGTCATTGCCGTACAGGTGGTGGTTGACGATGACGATGTCGGCATCTGCCGCCGCGTCGAGGGCGGCCATGGCGAAGCAGTCGCCTGCCTGCGGACATTGGTCGCGGCCGGGGCATTCCATGCCGGTCACCGAGACGCTCTCCCACACGCCTTCCGGCAGATGGGCGGGAAGATCGTCCCGGTCCCCCGTCGGGTGACCCTCGGCCCACTCGGCCAGCAGGCGCAGGTCTTCGGGAAGCTCGTAGTCGAGTCCCTCGAGAGTGATCTGCTGTGCGACAACACCTTCTTTCTCGAGACGTTCCACGAGCCGGGACTTGCAGAGGTAGTTCTGGCGACCCTTCACGACGGCCCAGCTGAACGTGATGCCGAGACCGACCATCGCCTCGGCGAGGAACGGCAGGTCCTTCTTGGCGAGTTGATCCTGGAGGCTCTTGGTGGCGGTGGCGACGATCACCTTCTGCCCGGACACGATGGCCGGAATCATGTAGCCGAACGACTTGCCGGTCCCCGGACCGGCCTCACAGATGAGGTGCGAACCTTGCTCGATCGCTTCCGCGACGGCGCGAGCCATCTCGATCTGGCCGACTCGCCGGTGGCCGCCGGGCTTTTCGTCAACTGCCCGCTCCAAGGCGGCCTGGGCACGATCGGCGGGATCTTCGGGCAAACGCATCGGCGCATCGTAGAGCGTGAACCCGTTCTCGTGGCACTGGAACGGGATCATCCATCGAAACGCCACGGGAACGGGTTCAGAGCGATCGTTTCCGCACCACGGAAACGCAGCGCGTCGCGATTGGTGATGGCACAGAGTCTTCCAAACGTGCCTTCGGTTCGCGATCACCACACTGCTCGCCGGCCACGGCGTCGTGCTGACTGTGAGGCGAGGCGTCCAGGAGCCCAGGGAGGATAGGATTCTCCTGGTGAGGATGCTCGTTGGACGCTGACACGTCGAGAGAAGGAACCACCAACGGATCGAAGATCCCCCCAAGTGGCCTGCCGCGGGCTGCTTCGCGAGTCGCTCTCATCGTTCTGGTATCGGCCCTTGTCATTGATGTTGCCCTGCAGACCGCGGAGATCTTTCTCTCTGGCGTCGGCGGGCTGGACGGTGCGGGCAACTTCTTGGGATCATGGGATCTCGCCA
>JAACED010000035.1 GCA_011682695.1 Gammaproteobacteria bacterium | reverse complement strand
CCCCCAACACCCCGACACGGACACACAACAAGCGGAACCGTTACCCAACCGACACGCCACACCCAAAAACCCGGATTGTTCAACAGTCTCCTAGGAGTTCGCTGAGCGAGGTCGGTGCCTGGTACCAGGTACTTCGTACTTCCTATCGCAGCCTCAGGTCGGCCCGAGACCGTGGGGCGGGCATAGAGGCTCGGGTGCAAACCTTCCCGTCAGAGCGACTGCACCGAAAACGCAGCGAGCGGTGTCTACTGGTCCCCCACGACCGGATTCCCCAGGAAGCGAAGCGACCCATTCTTCCCCTACGAACCGAAGCGGCCTGTCTCTCTCCCCAGAGAGCGAAGCGAGCGTTGGAGTACGGCGAAACCGGGAGGGGGCCTCCCAGGATCCCCACCGACCTCGGCCGAAACCCGTCGGCACGAAGCCTGCTGAATGTTCGACGGCTCACGCAGACTGAACGAGTTTCCACAACTCGCCGACGTTCGCAGCGAGTGGCCGGTCCTTGTCTTCTCGTCGCGGACGACCCCTCCCCCTGCGCCGGTAGTACGCATGACCCTCCCAGAAGATCACTCCTCCCCAGACGCCCCACTCGAGTTCTTCTTCGAGCGCAGATTGGAGGCAGGACAGCCGGACCGGGCAACGAGCGCATACCGCCTGAGCGCCTGCCAAGTCGGCGGGGCGTTCAGAAAAGAACAAATCATGCTTACCGGACGCCACACACGCCCCACGTTGATGGATATCGTTCACAGGTGCTTCCTTTGCCTTCCGGAAACGTCCGGCGGCTCGGAAGGACTATGAAGTCAGAGAACGAGTGACCGCGGACGCGATGAACCAGGCCTGGATGGCCCGTATGTCGAGGTTCGCATCCGCATGACACCTCCCAAGTGGAGTGTCCCAACCCTATCCGGCCAATCGATCGCGCGTCAAGGCAATTTCGGGACCTCCGACCCTAGAAATCCCCCCGCAGCTGGTGTAGTACTACAGCAAGGGAGGACAAGGTGATGCCCATGACGAAGGTCGCAGCACGAGTCCGTGAGTTCCTCACCAACAACGGCGTCGCGTTCGATGTAGCGGCACCGGCCCGCCTACACGGCACAGGAGATCGCTGCCCTCGAGCACATCCCCGGTGACGAGTTCGCGAAGACGGTGATTCTGATGGCGGGTACGTCGCCGATCATGGCCGTCCTTTCGGCCAATCGGCACGTCCGGCTGTCCAAGGTCGCCGCCGCGGTCGGCGAGGAGGTGCGTCTCGCCACAGAGGCCGAGTTCGCTCCTCTGTGCCCGGATTGCGAACGCGGAGCAGAGCCGCCATTCGGCAACCTGTACAACATGCCCGTGTACTTCGACACAGGGTTCACGGCCGACGAGATGGTCTTCAACGCAGGCAACCACGTGGAGACGATCCGAATGGCGACCGAAGACTACGTCGCGTTGGTGAAACCGATCAGAGCCGAGCTGTCGTAGATACCTGATGCGTTTCGACGTTCCAGTGCTCGGCCAGGTTCAACGCGGCCGTTCTCAGCGCGCCACCCAGGCGTTGCCGTCGCGAGACGGCAGCCGTTCCGATGCATCCGGACCCCACGAGCCTGCCGGGTACGAGGCCGGTTCACCGTTTCGAGCGAGAAGAGGAGTGAACAGACGCCAGGATTCCTCCACTTCGTCGGCCCGAACGAACAAGGTCTGATCACCCGAAAGGAGATCCTTGATCAGGGTCGTGTACGCAGCAGGCAGAGGTCCGAACGCTTCCTCGTAGAAGAAGTCCAGAGGCAGCGTCGTGAGCCGAAAACGTTCTTCGGGGGCCTTCACATCGAAGAGCAGTTCGAATCCTTCATGGGGCTGGATCGTGATGACGAGCGTGTTCGAGTGGACCTGGAAGAGTCCTTCTCGGTCGAATAGACAGACGGGCGGTTCGCGAAACTCGATAGCGATCTGGGTGAGTCGGCGAGGCAGACGCTTGCCGGTGCGCAGGTAGAACGGGACGCCCTGCCAGCGCCAGTTGTCGATATCGACCTCCATGGCCACGAATGTGCCGGTCGTCGAGTCGGCGGCCACACCTTCCTCCTCGAGGTACCCGACAACAGGAGAACCGTTGGACGTGCCAGGACCATACCGGCCAACCACGACCTGCTCGGGGTCGATGCTCCGGATCGACTGGAGAACCTTCACTTTTTCGTCGCGGATGGCGTCCGCGTCGAAAGAGGCCGGCGGTTCCATGGCCACCAAGGTCATGATCTGGGTGAGATGGTTTTGCACCATGTCACGAAGTGCTCCGGCATGTTCGTAGTAGCCGGCTCGGTGCTCCACACCAACATCCTCTGCGACACTGATCTGAACGGACTTCACCCGGTCCCGGTTCCATGAGCTTTCGAACAGCGAGTTGGCGAAACGGAGCACCAGCAGGTTCTGGACGGTCTCCTTCCCGAGGTAGTGATCGATGCGATACACCTGTGATTCTTCGAAGCGCTCGTGCACCAACTCGTTGAGGATTCTTCGAAGCGCTCGTGCACCAACTCGTTGAGCTCACGAGCGCTCTCCAGATCCCTCCCGAACGGCTTTTCCACCACGAGACGGGTCCAGCCGGGACTCTCGGCCAGACCTGCGCTGCCGAGGCCTTCGATGGCCGTGGGGAACACGCGAGGCGGTAGCGCCAGGTAGAAGACCCGGTTGCCGGGTATCCCGTGCTCTTTCTCCAACGCTTCGATGCGCTCCCTGAGCGCGTCATACCCCGAGCGGATGCACTGGTAGTGCACTGCGCCGTCACACCAGGCTTCGAGTCCTTCATCGTCGCGGCCGGCAGCTCGAAGTGCATCTCTTGCGCTCTCCCGAAATGCTTCGTCTGTGAGTTCGGATGTGGCGACGCCGAGAATCCGACACCGGTCCCCGAGGCCCTGATCGGTGATCATCGTGTAGAGGGCCGGCAGGAGTTTTCGGCTCGTCAGGTCCCCGGTAGCTCCGATAATGACGAACAGATGCGGTTCGATCCGCTTCACGAGGGGTTTTCAGGCTTGATGGCATGTCCGCCAAACGCGTTGCGCATCGCCGACAGCATCCGGTCGGTGAAACCCTCCTCATCTCTCGACCGGAACCTGCGGAACAGGGAACCCGCGATGATTGGTGCTGCGACGCCGAGATCGACTGCTTCGAGCACGGCCCAGCGTCCCTCACCGGAATCGGGCACGAACGGAGCGATACCGTCCATGGTCGGATTCTGTTCCAGAGCCGTCGCCGTCAGCTCCAGGAGCCAGGAGCGAACAACCGAGCCATGCCGCCAGATCTCTGCGATCTGGTGCAGGTCCAGATCGAATTCCTTCTTGGCTTCCAGAATGGCGAACCCTTCCGCATAGGCCTGCATGAGGCCGTATTCGATACCGTTGTGGATCATCTTGACGAAGTGCCCAGATCCGGCAGGGCCGACATGGCCCCAGCCGAGTTCGGCAGTCGGCGCGAGTGACTCGAACACGGGACGCAGCCGCTCGATGGCGCCGACGGACCCGCCGACCATCATCGAGTAGCCCTCCGCCAGACCCCAAACGCCTCCGGAGGTGCCGACGTCGACGAACTCGACCCCGGATTCGGCGCAGAGTTCGGCCCGACGTACCGTGTCCTTGTAGAAGGAGTTGCCCCCGTCGACGATCATCGACCCGGCTCCCAAGTACGGCAGAAGCGCTTCGATCGTGGCATCGACCGGACGGCCGGCGGGGACCATCACCCACACCGCCTGCGGCGTGGGAAGGGCTGCCGCAACGGCCTCGAGCGAATCGGCGCCTTCGCCTCCCCGCTCGACGAGTGCCGTCACAGCTTCCGTGCTCAGGTCGAATCCGACGACCCGGTGCCCGTCCTGAATAAGACGTTCCGCCATGTTGGCCCCCATCTTGCCGAGGCCGATCATTCCAATGTCCACTTCGATCTCCTGTCAGTTGGTGCCGAGTGTGGCCAATTCGGCTCCGAGCCGGCCCACGTTCTCAAATGTGATGTTGTGCAAACTGCGGTTCCGGGCGCAGTCCAGGCAGTCCAGGTCGAGCGGCCGTTCGTCGATACGCCCATCCTCTTCGAGCCGCTGCCCGGTGGTGTCGCACCCAAGACGGCGAATCGTCTCGTCGCTCTTCCTCACACCGAGACACGCGAAGCTGACGAACACCGAGCGGATCTCTGCGATGCCATGCAGGTCCAGATCGAAGCCTTGTACACAATGGTGATGGGAACGCCGACGCCGCCCGTTGGTCGACGACACTCCCCCCATGTCGAACAGGAACGTCATTACGTCGGCCATGCCTGCTCCAGCTCGGCCAGTGACCCTCTGCCCAGGTCGATGCGCAGTATCCGGCGGTCACGTCCCAGCATCGCACGGTAGTCCCCGTCGGCCTGGGCACGGATGATCTTCCCGAACGAGTAGTCGACCTCGGGAACGGGCACGTCTGAAGAAGGTTCATCGACGATCTGGATGAACACTCCGTTGTTTGCCCCGCCCTTGTGGAGTTGTCCGGTCGAGTGAAGGAAGCGGGGCCCGAACCCCACGGTCGTCGCAGCGCCGGTTCGTGCACGCAATCGAGTGCGGAGTCGCCGGAGAACGTTTTCGTTCTCGGCGTTCCGCGGCACGTAGGCCTGGAGACCGATGTAGTCACCCGTGTCCACCGTGCTGAGAAACTCGCGAATGGAGCCCAAGAAACCCGGTTCTGCCGGCCTGACCACTTCGATTGGCTCCGCAGCACCATCCTCCGTCTCCATCGCTCCACGAGCGAGAGTCTTGGCGAGTTGGACATCGGGCTGATTGAACGGGTGGATGCCCAACACCGAACCTGCCGCTGCAGTCGCCATCTCGGCACGAAACATCTCGGCCGAGATCTCATAGGCGGTAGCGAGAGAAATCGAGATCACGGGATGTCCGGCAGCGACGAGGCCATCGGTTCCGGGCGCAGGCTCTCCGTCGATGTGATAGGAGACGAAGACTCGATCTTCTCCGTACTCGCCCGGATCTCCCAGTGGCTCACCGGCGATGGGCACGATCCCTTTCCCGTCTTTACCGGTCGACTCGGCAACGAGTTGCTCCATCCAGTCGGGGAATGCCCTGAGTGTCGAGGACACCAGGAACGTCAGCTTGTCCCTCCCGGCAAGCGCCAACTCCCCCATCGCAGCGCCCAGCCGCAACCCGGGATTGGCAGATGCGGTCACGTTGGAACCAGACCGACTGGCCATCGTTTCGGCAGCGTCGAGCAGCCGTTCGAGGTCCACTCCGACCAAGGCGGCCGGGACCAGGCCGAACATCGTGAGCGCCGAGTAGCGTCCTCCGACGTCTGCAGGGGCCGGGAACACGGCGCGAAACTCCCGACTTCTCGCCATGTCTTCGAGTGGGGTGCCCGGATCGGTAACTGCGACGAATCTGCGCCCCGGAAGGTTGAGCACCCTGGCCACCCGTGACCAGAAGTACCGGAATCCCGAAAGCGTCTCCAGCGTGGTGCCCGACTTGGAGGACACCACGAACATCGTTGCCGCAGGATCGATGGCGGCCTCGACTGCACGCACCGCGTCGGGGTGCGTCGAGTCGAGAACGATCAGCGATGGATACCCCGGCCCGCTGCCAAACGTACGCTGGAACACCTCGGGGGCAAGACTGGAACCGCCCATGCCGAGCAGCACGACATGACGAATGCCTTCGGACCGAGCTTCAACTCCGAACGCTGTGAGCTCAGAGCAGCGCGGAGCCATGTCGGCTGCCAGCGTCAGCCAGCCAAGCCGATCGACGATCTCCGGCTCTTCGTGTTCAAACCACAGCGTGGGATCCTTCGCCCACAGGCGGCGAGCAAACCGTGTTTCATCCCACGAGCAAAGGCGCCGTCGAACGTCCGCTTCATAAGCGCCCAGCTGCATGTCCATAATCCGCTCCCTCGACGACCTCAACGAAAACTCATCTCTACGCGTTCCCATTCTCCGCACCTGGCTCCGTCCAACCCTGCCGTCAACCCACCAAGCCCGTGTACAGGTTGAAGCCCTTGTTTCGGACGAACCCGACAACGGTTACTCCCAACTCACGGGCGAGATCCACGGCCAGTGATGACGCTGCCGAGATACCGGCAACGCAGGAAATCCCAACAACGGCAGCCTTCTGCACGATCTCGAACGAGATTCTGCCCGTCACGAACAGAACCATTGCACCAAAGGGCCATGACCTGCGCGCAGCTGCACCAACGACCTTGTCGACGGCATTGTGCCTGCCGATGTCCTCGCGCGCTTCGATGAGCCTGCCCTCGAAGTCGAACAACGCAGCGGCATGGAGTCCACCCGTGTCCAGGAAGGTCTCCTGCTCGACCAGCAGCCTGCGCGGCAGTTCGGCCAAAACGTGCGCCGTGATCGGGATTTCCGTCACCACCTTGGATGCAGTGATGCGCACCGCGTCGATGGACGCCTTGCCGCACACGCCGCACGAAGAAGTCGTGTACAGGTTCCGGCGGAACTGTTCGGGGTCGACCCGTACACCGCGAGCGAGATCGAGGCGAAGACGGTTCTCCCCGATCTCCGTTACGCCGGTGAGTTCGTCAGGTTCGAGAAGGACTCCTTCGGTGAGTGTGAACCCGAGGGCCAGATCGGCATCGTCACCCGGTGTACGCATCACCACCGCGATGGGCGTATCTGCGATCCTCAGCTCGAGCGGTTCTTCCGTCACGAGGTGATCGACGGCTCGCTGAGGACTTCCCTCCTGGAAACGAACGATGTCGCGCTGGGTCGATCTCACATCGCGCAGCCTACCGGAGCACCGGGTCCTTGCACTCTCCTTCTCTGCCTCCCCGGCCGGGAAGGTGGCAGAGGTGAGGGCCATCACATCACTCGACGTGCTTGTACCCGAACCGTCCTTTGATGCACAGGTTGCCGCTCGTGATGTCATGATCCGGTGGAGACGTCACTTTGACGATCCGATTGTCTTGAACGTGCAGCTCGAGGTTGCAGCCCACCCCACAGAACGGACACACCGTCTGGGTGATCTGCTGGACAGCCTTGTTCCAGGTTCCTTCCTTGCGCATCTCGAACTCGGTGAGCGAAATCAGCGCACCGGTTGGACAGATGGCGACACAGTTCCCACAGAACACGCAGGCAGACTCCGGCAACGACACGTCGAACTCGGTAGCGATATGGGCGGTTGCCCCGCGCCCTGCCACTGTGATGGCAAAAGTGTTCTGGGCTTGCTCGCCGCACACGTCGACACAGCGATGACAGAGGATGCACCTGTCGAGATCTCGTGCGTAAAGGCTGTTGTCAACTTCAGGCTCCCAACCGGCCGCCTTGAGATGCAGTCGATCGGGTCTCGCTCCGTAGGACTCGATCATGTCGTCGAGATCGGCGAAGGAAAGGTCGGACGTCGCCGCGAGGAGTTCGAGCACCATGCGACGACTGTGTCGCACGCGGTCCGAGGCGGTGTTGACGACCATCCCCTCGGCGACCTCTCGAGAACACGACGGAACGAGGGGCCCCGATCCTTCGACCTCTACTACACAGAGTCGGCACGCATTGGCAGGTTCGAGTGTCCCCAGGAAGCAGAGCGTCGGTATCTCGATCCCTTCGTCGCGGCAAGCCTCGAGGATCGTCCTCCCTTCGGCAATGTCGAGCCGCCGGCCGTCAATCGTGATCCTCATGACGCACCCCCGATCAGCCCCAGGTGCAGTGCCGAACGGATCGCCGACGCCGCGGTACGCCCCAGGCCACAGATGGAAGCGTCCGTCATGACCCTGTCTACATCGGCGAGGATCTTGCGCCAGGTGCCATCACCGTCGAGGAGGTGACCGAGTGCCTCCTGCTGGGCAACGGTCCCGATCCGGCACGGCACACACTGTCCGCACGATTCGTGCCGGAAAAAGGCGGCAATGCGCCGCACGACGGCGTCGAGATCCGACGTTTCATCGAATACGACGATCGCACCGGACCCGTACGATTCACCAAGAGCTGCGAGATGCTCGAAGGACATGGTGTCGTCCAGCCGCTCGGGACCCATGAAGACTCCGGCAGCGCCTCCGACCAGAGCGGCGCGGAAGGTTCCTATCGCTCCGCCGGCCAATTCGATGATCTCACCGAGCGAAACGCAGCATGGCGCTTCGTAGAGACCAGGCCTGGCAACTCTCCCTGAGACCGGAAACAGTTTCGTTCCCGTGGATCCGCCGTGGCCTGTCGCGGCGTACGCCTCTCCTCCTTCAATGACGATTGGCAGGACGTTGGCGAGCGTCTCGACGTTGTTGATCACCGTCGGCTTACCGAAGAGTCCTACATCTGTCGGGAATGGAGGCTTCACTCGCGGCTCTCCACGGAAACCCTCGATCGAGTTGAAGAGGGCCGTCTCCTCTCCACAGATGTATGCGCCGGCACCACGCCGGACGTCGATGTCGAACCCGAAACCGGTTCCCATGACCGAAGGCCCAAGCAGGCCGGCTTCTCGCGCCACCGACACTGCGTTCTCGACACGCTCCACGGCGAGCGGGTACTCGCCGCGCACGTAGATGAAACCTCGAGAAGCGCCCACGGCGAAACCTGCGATCGTAAGGGCTTCCACGATGGCGAACGGGTCGTTCTCCAGAATGACCCGGTCCTTGAACGTCCCTGGTTCAGACTCATCGGCGTTGCAGATGACGTACTTCGGTATCGGCTCGGAACGCGCGACGGCTGCCCATTTCCGACCCGTTGGGAACGAAGCCCCGCCTCTGCCCCGCAACAGGGACAGGTCGATCTCCCCGATCACCATTGCTGAGCCCATCCTCATGGCTTTCCCCAGCGCCGCATAGCCACCATGGTTCCGGTAGTCGTCGAGGCTCGAGGGATCGACGAGACCAACTCTCGACAGAAGGGTCAACTGTCCACCGATGCGGTCTGCCACGCCAGCCGTCACACCACCGCCGACCGCAGCGTCGATCCCCTCGGACGAAGCCGGAGCAACCATCACATCCTGGCGGCCGGCCACGCTGACCATCGCGGCAGAACCGCGCGCACAGTGTCCGAGACACGACACCGGTTCGACGGTGACGTTGTCGCCGTATCGGGCTCTTGAGGCGGCAATCAGTTGGGCGCCACCGGCACAGGCAATGTCATCACAGATCCTGAGGGTCGCGTCGGGTCCTGGAACAGTGTCGAGCAGGTCGTAGAAGGTTGCGACCCCGAACGATTCCGCCGGCGACACGTCAAGCCGCTGGCTGAGATAGTCGAGAGCCTCGGGCGTGATCCATCCCGCGGCTTGTTGCACGGCGTGCAGTGCCGGCAGGAGCAGGTGGCGGCGAGCTTTCAACGCGACACCGCCACGAGCGAAGCGGCCACCAGTCGCCGCTCGAGCCGACGCGCCCCAACCGAGTGTTGCCGAGCCGAGCACAGCGTCGATCGCTGCGCGCTCTGCGTCGCTGATCACGTTCACAACGACTCTCCAAGCCGTTCGACCTTGATCGCCGTCGCCTTGTACGGGGACGTCCCCGACTTGGGATCCCAGGCATCCAACGTGAGCACGTTCGTGTCCACCTGGTCGGGGAAATGGAATGTCATGAACGCCAGACCCGGTCTCAGGTTGGGATCGGTCCGTACGGGCGCCTCGACTGTTCCGCGTCTCGAAGTGATCCGTGCCAGATCGCCATCGGCGAGCCCAAGGGCGGCAGCGTCCTCCGGTGAGAGATCGATGCTCTCACCCCGTCGTTTCGGCGAAGAATACCGGCCTGACTGCACACCGGTGTTGTAGGAGTCGAGTCTGCGTCCCGTGGTCAGCCTGATGGGAAACTCCTCGTTGATCTCGTCGACGGGGCGAACCCACTCGACGGACGCAAACGGGGCCCTTGGACCAGTCACGGGATCGTCCCAGAGCCGACCGTGGAGGAACGGCTGGCCGGGGTCGTCCTCGTCGCGACACGGCCATTGGAGACCATCGTGGGATGCAAGACGCTCGTAACTCATTCCGGCATGGATTGCCGACAGCCCTCGCAGCTCATCCCACAGTTCCTCTGCGGTCCGATGACCCCAGTCGCAGCCCAGGCGTGCGGCGAGGTCGGCAATGATCACGAGATCATCTTTCGCCTCGCCCGGCGGGTCGAGGGCTTTTCGCCCGAGCTGCACTCGACGCTCCGACGAGGTGAAGGTGCCGTCCGTCTCGGCCCAACCTGCCGCTGCGGGCAAGACGACGTCCGCGAGTTCTGCCGTCTTGGTGAGATACATGTCTTGCACGACGAGATGGTCGAGGCCGGCGAGGAGTCGGCGCACCCTCGTGGCATCGGCTTCGGACTGTGCCGGGTTCTCGCCGATGATGTACACCGACCTGAGGTCCTTGCGTTCCATCGCGTCGAACATCTGCGATATGTGCCATCCGGGTTTGGCCGGCAGCTCCGTACCGTACGCTGCCTCGAACCGAGCCCGCTCCGCATCGTCGGACACATCCTTGAAGCCGGGAAGCTTATTGGGAAGCGCACCCATGTCGGCTCCTCCCTGAACGTTGTTCTGGCCCCGCAAAGGGACCAGGCCGGATCCCCAACGGCCGACATGTCCAGTGAGCAATGCCAGGTTGATCAATGAGAAGACGTTGTCGGTCCCGCTGTGATGTTCGGTGATCCCGAGGGTCCAACACAGTTGGGCCGTCGGCGCGAGCGCATACGCGTGGGCGAGCTCAGCAATCGCGTCTGCGGGGACACCGGTCACTTCGGCTGCTCGGTCCAGTGTCCATGCATCGACGGCGGCTTGGTAATCGTCGAATCCGACGGTTGCACGTTCGATGAACTCACGATTATGCAGGCCGGCGCCGATGATCTCGCGCCCGACTGCATTGGCAAGGGCGATGTCGGATCCAACGTCGAGACCAAGCCAGAGATCGGCGAACGTCGCGGACGAGCTGCGCCTGGGATCGACGACGATGAGTTTCGCGCCGTGACGGACGCCCTTGAGGAGATGATGAAAGAAGATCGGGTGTGTATCACGCGCGTTGGAACCCCACAGGACGATGAGGTCCGTTTCCTCAGCTTCCTTGTAGGAACTCGTTCCGCCACCTGCTCCGAATACCGTCGCCAGACCGGCGACACTGGGAGCGTGTCAGGTACGGTTACACGAGTCGATCGTGTTGGTCCCAACGGCGACACGGACGAACTTCTGTGCAAGGTAGTTCATCTCGTTCGTGCCTTTGGAACAACTCATCACCCCGAACGCTCCCGGGCCGTACTGCCTGGTGACGGTCTGGATACCGCCGGCTGCTCTGTCGAGCGCCTCGTCCCACGATGCCGATCGCAGAACCCCATCTTCCCGGACGAGCGGGCGGGTGAGCCGATCTCGATGCATGCACACACCTCCTTCCAGCGACAGCTTAGGGTCTGGCGGCCATTCGATCCGTCCTTGTGACGCTTCACGGGAACACTCCCACCCAACCGTCACGAGAACGAGCAAATCACGGCTCGAACGTCCGAATCACACTGCGATGCCTTCGAGCGCGGCGATCAGTGTGTCGATCTCTCCACTCGTGTTGTAGTAGTGCACCGACGCCCGGACCATCTCCGGAAGGTGCCGGCGCTCGGCGTCGATGAGCGTGGAGGCAGGATCGACAAGCGACGTGTTGATCGATTGCGCACGAAGCTCTCGCTTCACAGTTGCCGCATCCACCCCCGGCACCGAGAAGGTCACGATCCCTCCCTTCACCCGACCGAGGTCATACGTGGGTACCCCGATCCCGGCGAGCTTGTCCCGCAGTTCTGCCGCAAGGGCGAAAACCCGCCCGACAATCGGCTCGAGTCCGATGGACATCGCATACTCGGCCGCGGCCCCCAGCCCGGCTTTGGCTGCGTGATTCGATTCCCACGTCTCGTAGCGGCGGGCGTCGGGGCGAAGAATGTACCGGTCGGGTTCAACCCAGGAAGCGCCGAAGTGATCGAGCATCAACGGCTCGTTGTCCTCCAGGAATGGCGAGCGTGCATACAGAAACCCTGTGCCCCGCGGCCCACGCAGATATTTGCGACCGGTCGCAGACAGGAAACTGCACCTGATGGCGTCGACGTCGATCGGCATCTGTCCGACCGTTTGGCACGCATCGAGAAGGAACGGAACGCCCGCCTCGCGGGCCAGTGCCCCGATTTCTGCCGCCGGGTTGACGAGTCCCCCGTTGGTCGGCATATGTGACACGGCGAGCAGCCCGACTCGCTCGTCCAGACGCTTCTCGAGTTCCACGAGCGAGATCTGACCAGACTCATCCGAGGGAACCACGACCGTGTCCACACCGTCGCGCCGGGCGGCTTGCAGGTAGCTGATGAAGTTCGCCCCGTAGTCGACCTCTGAAGTGAGCACCGTCTTGCCGTGCAGGTCGAGACTGTGGAACGCCTGCCACCAGGCAGCAGTGGCGTTCTCCATCAACGCGATTTCACTCGGGTCGGCACCGATGAGTCTGGCAAGGGAGCGGTAGACGCCGGCGACCTGCTCCTGGAGATCTTCCGCCATCTCGTACCCGCCCGTGTGAGCTTCCTGGCTGATCCAGGAAATCTGCGCGTCGATAACCGGCCGAGGAGGCAGCGAAGTGCCTGCATTGTTGAAATGAACGACGTCGGAGCATCCGGGCGTGTCGGCGCGGAGCGCATCAATATCCATCGCGGCACCATAGTCGCCACAGAGTGAGGGTTCTCAACTGCAGGAACCCACGTTCGGTGGCCGCCGGCCGGTCAATCTCGGCGAGGTGAGCCCCTATCCCGTGAACCCTGGGCTCAGGGGTACCCTGAGGGTACCTACGAGCCCAGGGTTCAGACAGAAGGATCTTGCATGTGCTTTTGCAGGCGACGGAACTTCACCGCTGCATGCAGAGACAGCCTGTCGCCCCCTGTTGACAGGTCCGTACCCGTCAGCGTCTCGATCTTCGCCAGACGGTAATACAGGGTGGCGCGATGAACATGGAGGACATCTGCCGTTGCCTTCGCGCGGCATGCCAAGTCGAAGTATTTTTCCAGCGTGTCCAGGAGCTCCGGATACTCCAGAAGTGGGGCGATTCTGGGATCGACGAGACCTCCGGTGTCTGCGGCGGCTGCACGCACCAGCATCCGGTAGATACCGAGCGTCGACCAGTCCACGAGCCGCCCAACCGAAGGGACCGCATCCCCCACCCGAGCTGCATCTGAGGCCTCCATCAACGCAGTGTGAAGATCCACGCCCAAATGAGGGCTGCTCAGACCGACCACCGGCTCCAGATCGTCAGCACGACAACGCGTGAGGATTTGCGCTGCCAGCTTCCGGGCGGTTCTCGGCTGCCGGCTTGGCTCATCCACAAGGATCACCATCTCCTCCTTGTCGGTGTACCACGCAACAATGGAGGCTTCTTTCCGGAGCAGCGGTTCGATGGCACCGAACGAGGCTCCTCGCACCACCAGAAGGATCGCCTTTGTCCCCGGACGGAGGATCACGTCCGCTCCAGCGTCGCTGGAAGCCGAGCGCCGCACCTCGGGTGACGACGAGACAAGGCCGCGGAACAGGTCTGATCGAGCCCTGCTCACCTGGCGGAAGCGATACAGAGCAGACGCGATTTCCTCGGCGCCCCTCACGATGGCCTCAACGGCATCTTCTGACAACGGCGGGTCGTCGATCGCCCATATGTATCCAACCAGCGTTCCCTGGAATCGTACGGGCATGCACACTCTTCCAACCAGTCCGACTGTGTCGTCCCTGGGTGTTCTGATGGGACCATCGGCCGTGCGGATTCCGAAGCTCTCGCACCACGCCATCATCTCGGGGGTCAGAGAACGAGCCATGATCGCTTTGCGCCGACCATCGTCAGGGATCTCGTGATGCGGACTGTGCACAACGAGTCGCTGACGCTCATCCTCGAGAATGAGAGGACTCCCAACCTTGTCGGCCAAGGCATCGATCATGTTACCAAGGGGTTCGGAGACCATCTTGCCGGTCGGATAGACAGATCGAACGAGCGTAACCCACCGGGATTGTGAAGGCAACGGCGAACCTGTAGATCGTGAACTCCTGAGAGACGCCCGGCGCAACGGATGGTGTACACAGACGCAGGTTTGCGATGCGATGGGTCCGCCGGGCAACGCTCCAACGAACTCGGAGCGAGCGCGAGTTCGAGGAATGCCCCACCACGTCGTAGGCCCGGGCACCGAAACGGAGGGAGATGCGCCACGATGACCATCCCTCGTAACGGCGCAACCTCGATACCGACGTAGCCGCCTACGCCGGCTTCCTCTTCAGACGCCTCGGTCGACAACGCGCCAAGAAACGCCGCCGCGGCGTGCGCTCGATCTACCTCCGATTCTTGATCGACAGGCAAGAGCGACACCAATCACCAAGCTCGACAGAGGAACCTACGTTCTACCCGCCCCGAGAATCGCCACGACACGGGGGCCGGGAGATGCGCGAATGCATCTCGATCGGTCATGTCCCGAGCATTGCACGGACGAAGAACCACAGGTTCGCGGGTCGTTCGGCGAGTCGCCGAGTCAGGTATGGATACCACTCTGTCCCGTAAGGTACGTACACCCGAAGCCGGTGCCCCTGCTCGACGATCTCGGTCTGGAACGAGTTCCTCACTCCATACAGCATCTGATACTCGAACTTTCGAGATCGTTCCCCCGCCAAGGCCGCAGCCAGTTCGACCAGGTCTCCGTCGTGAGTCGCGATCGCAGGCAGAGCATCCGGCTGATCGATCAGCTGTTCGAGCAGTTTGCCGTAGGCCTCCCGGATCTCAGTCTTCTTCTGGATCGCGACATCGGCAGGTTCGGCGTATGCGCCCTTGCACAGCCGGATGTGTCCACCGGACTTGGCCACGGAAGCGACGTCGCCCGGGGTCCTGTACAGATAGGCCTGAACCGCCAATCCCAGATTCCCGAGTTCGGCTTGCACAGCGAGATAAACGTCGATCGTCTGCTGGGTGTACGAGCTGTCCTCCATGTCCACCGTGATCGTGGTGCCTGCTTCCTTCGCCGACACGGCGACCTCACCCAGAGCGCTTACGGCACGCATCTCATCGATGGCCAGTCCAAGCTGAGTGAGTTTCACCGAGATGTTTCCCACGATCTCCTCTGACCGCATCCGGTCCAGACACTCGATGTAGGCATCCCGAGCAGCGTCGGCAGCCGCGGGATCACTCACGGCTTCGCCGAGGCGGTCGAGTGACACGCTCATCCCGCGAGCGTTGAGACGGTGCGCCACCCGTATCGCGTCATCCAACTGTTCGCCTGCGACGAAACGCTCGGCCAGACGCCTTCCGGCCGATCTGGTGAACAGGTGTTGGACTGCCGGCCGGCTGGTTACACCAAGCACACCCTTGGAGAACACACGGTTCACAGAGTTCCCTCCCCTGGTCTCACTCGCCCTTCCCCTCGGCCGAATCCCTGAGCCGGGTCGTGGCATCGACATTCACGTCGAAGGTCTCGGGATCGACCACGACACCGTACGCGGCGGCGGCGTGATCTGCAGTTACCAGGCCCATCCTCACGTCGGCTGCCACCTTCAGAGGGTCACGCTCGAAGGGGTTGCCCCAGCCACCTCCGCCTCCTGTCAGGTTCACGATCCTGCCTTCTGCATCGAAGTGGTTGTAGCTCACCCCGACGTGCTTCTCATCGTCGGTACCGGGATTGACAACGACGGTGTTGTTCAACCCGGTCTCTCCTTCGCCGATCGCCCATGGGCGAGTACGGGTCTTGAAGTTGATCACGATCGCCGACGCTGGGGCAAGGAAACGGTAGGCCCTCTCGACGCCGACTCCTCCCCGATGCTTCCCCGGCCCACCCGAATCCGGACGGTAACCGTATCGCTCGATGAGCAGTGGGGCCTTCGTCTCCAGTACTTCGATCGGGTTGTTCCGACAGCCCGGCTCAGTGATGTGCATGATGCCGTCCTCACCGTCGCCGCCGGCGTGACCACCGAATCCCACTGCATCGTTCGTGGCTTCGAGCCAGGGTGCGCCGGAACGCGGGTCGGTGCCCAGTGCCATCACGTCACATACGTCCCCTCCGGTGCAGGCCGGCACGATGTCCGGCATGCCCTTGGCAAGTGCCTTGGTCACCACCTCGGCCGCCAGCAGCCCGGGCCACAGTGTGAACGTTGGCATCGGCGGCACTGCTTCCATCAGCGATCCAGGCTTCGTAATGACCTCGAGAGGGCGGAAGTTTCCTGCGCAGACCGGCGTGTCGGGAGTCGTCAGAGACTTGAACGCCATCATCGTCGCTGCCATCGTCATGCCACGCGGCAAGTTGATCGGCCCTTTGGCCGGTTTGTCTGTCTTGCTCCAATCGATGACCATCTTCTCGTCGGTAACGGTGACCGTCACCTCCATCTTGATCATCTCGTCGAGGTCGATTCCGTCCGAATCGCAGTAGTCGAAGGCACTCCACGACCCTTTCGGGAGTTTGGCGAGTGCCGCTCGCGCCAGCCGCTCACCATGATCGTTGATTTCCTGCATCGCCTCCGCGACCGTGTCGGCACCATATTTGGCCGCTATCTCCCGCACACGGCGCTCACCGGTCTGGACAGCCGAAACCTCCGCCTGGAGATCGCCCAAGGTGCGCTCGGGCATCCGACTGTTGAACTTGATGATGTTCACGATGTCCTCGTTCAACACCCCACGGTTGTAGAGCTTCACCGCCGGGAAGAAGATCCCCTCTTGATACATGCTCGTGGAATCCAGCACATACCCCGCGTCCTTCTGCTTGAGGTCGAGCAGGTGAACCCGGCACGAAGCGAAGGCAAGGAGGGAATCCTCGACGAAGATCGGTGCCAGAACCAACGCATCCAGCGTGTGGGCACATGACCAGTAGGGGTAGTTGAGCAAGATGACATCACCCGGATGGAGATTCTCCATCCCGAGGAATTCGATCGTCTTCTGGACTCCGAAATCGTTTCCACCTGTGAAGATGGCGATGCCGGGCGTGTCGGCGACCACATTCCCTTCCGCGTCATGGAGCCCTATCCCGTAGTCGTGGATCTCGTAGACAACCGTGTTGTATGCGGTCCGGCAGAGGTTTCTGGCCATTTCATTGGCGGAAGCCAGCAGGCTGTGTCGGATGACTTCGACGGTGATGGAATCAACCATGGATCTCCTCCTCCCGAGCTACCGTGATCTGTAGCTCTCCGTACGGTCCCACCACGGCGACATCCCCTTCGTGGATGACGGTGGTGGCCGTGTGTTCACTGATGACAGCCGGTCCCTCTATGCGAGCACCCTGACGTAGTTCTTCGCGTTCATAGAGCGAGTACGGCACACGCGACCCGCTTGCCCGATAGACCTGGCGTTCACCGAATGGTTTGACGGCGCCTCGGTTCGGCTCGATCTCTCTCAGCACCGGTCGTTCGACAACACCGAGGGCCTGCAACCGAAGCGTCACGACCTCCACCGGATCAGTCATGGCGTGGCCGTATTGGCGCTCGTGCGCAAGAGCGAAGGCCTCCTGGATTCGGTCGATCTCGGCTTCGTCGATCTTCGAACCGACTGGAATCGACACCGAGTGTTCCTGGCCGAGGTATCGGAGATCCATGAACCGCAGCAGCTGCCGGCGATCCGGTCCGAAACCTTCACCGCTGAGGGCAACCTGGGCCTCGGACATCATGTCGGAGAACTGTTGTTCGAAGTTGCCAGGGTCGGCTTCTTCGAGGAGCGTCACGCGTGTTCGGGAAAAGTCGTGCTGAACATTGGCCATGAGCATGCCAAACGCCGAGAACGCTCCTGGGCCCGGAGGGATCACGACACGGGGAATGGACAACTCCTTGGCAACGTCGACTGCCACCAGCCCGCCGCCACCGCCAAAGGCCAGTAGCGTGAAGTCTCTCGGATTGTGGCCAAGTTCCACGGTGATCCCCCGAACAGCTCCGACGATCTTGGTGACCGCGATCTGGATAACCCCGAGGGCAACCTGGTCGACGCTCAGTCCGAGCGCCGATGCGCTCGGCTCGAGCGCCTGCTCTGCGAGTCCCTCGTCGAGACGGAGCGTCCCTGCAAGCGCGTGGTCGGACCCCAGGTAGCCGACCTTCAGCGCCGCGTCGGTGAACGTCGCATCGGTTCCGCCCCGACCGTACGCTGCCGGACCCGGGTCGGCTCCTGCGCTCTGCGGGCCCACCTGGAGATGTCCACCATCGTCGATCCAGACCTTCGAGCCACCCCCGGCGCCAATCGTGTTGATGTAGAGCGACGGAATCGTTATCGGAAGACCTTCGAACACGGCCTCATGCAGCAGCACGGCGCTCTCGTCGATGATGAGCGAAGCGTCCAGACTCGTGCCGCCCATATCGATCGTGATCAGGTTCGGCTCATTCGCGACAGCCGCGAACCAGGCGGCGCCGATCACACCGCCGGCCGGACCCGACAGGATCAGGTTGACGGGAGATTCCTTCGCACTGCCGGCTGTCATGGCCCCACCGCCGGAGCGGGTCATGAGGAAATGTCCGTCGAATCTACCTTCGTCGAGGGCATCTTCCAGCAGCCCGATGTACTTGCGGACGACCGGCTTGATGTATCCATCCAGCACGGCGGTGCTGAGACGCTCGTACTCTCGGTATTCGCGAGTGAGCTCATGGGAGATGGTCACCTCGAGGCCAGGCGCCACCTCTTGGAACATGTCCTTCATCAGGAGTTCGTGTTCGGGGTTGGCGTAGGAATGCAGGAAGCACACTGCGACCGCCTCCAAGCCGAGATCCTGGATCTGGCGCGCCACCTTGCGTGCGGAGTCGACATCGAAGGGACGCAACACCTCTCCCTGGTAGTTCATGCGTTCGGGAACCTCGAAGATCTGATGGCGCGGAACGAGACTCTCGGGCTTCTTGTACTTGAAGTCGTACATCGGCACCCGGTCCGTACGCCCGAGCAGATAGACATCTCGGAATCCTTCGGTCGTTACGATCGCCGTGTTGGCGCCAGACCGTGTCAAGAGCGCATTCAGCCCGAGAGTTGTGCCGTGCACAAAGTATGAGACCCGGTCGGCATCGACCTGCGCACGCTCAAAGGAATCCAACACCCCCTGGCTGGGCATTGCAGGCGTTGTCGGCACCTTGTCGAAACGCAACCCACCACCATTCAAGTCGAGAGCCACGATGTCGGTGAACGTCCCACCCACGTCAACCGCGAGTCGAACGGATTTCGAGGATTCAGTCACTGGATCTTCTCCTTAACTGTCTTGAGCTCGGTCTCAGAACCTCACTAGTTGCCTACTGCTCGTGTTGCACTTGATGGGTTCGCCATCGGTCACAATCACGATGTCTTCAATCCGCATGCCCCACTTTCCTTCCACGTAAATCCCCGGCTCGACGCTGAAGGCGAAGCCCGGCTCGATCGGGAGTTCGTTCCCCTCGATCATGAACGGTGTCTCATGAACGTTCAGTCCGATGCCGTGCCCTGTCCGATGCAGAAACTGCTCTCCATATCCCGCTGCATCGATAACCGAACGGGCGGCACGATCGACGTCTTGGCAGCTCAGCCCAACCCTGGCCGCGTTGACACCTGCCTCTTGTGCCGCTTGCAGCACCTGGTAGGCCTCGTCGACCTCCGCGCCGACGTTGCCAACTGCCACACAGCGTGTCGTATCGCTGTTGTACCCGGCGCGCCGGCCCCCGAAATCGAAGAGGACGAGTTCCCCCGGCTGTATCTCTCGTTCGGACGGGAAGTGATGTGGTGAAGCCGCATTGGGCCCGGCAGCAACGATCACGAACTCGACAGATTCGTGTCCTGATTCGAGCAGAGCTCTCCGAACGGTCTCGGCAACATCCCTTTCCGTCCTCCCGACGAGAGGTATCTGGCCCCTTTGGATGGTCTCCATGACGCGATCGGCGGCCGCTCCAACCTCGACAAGCGCCCGTTGCTCTCCAGCGTCTTTGACTCGGCGCATCGGCGCGACGATCGAGGAGGCGCGTCGAAGCTGCAGCCCTGGTCGCCGTTCTTGCAGCCCGAGAACGAACGTTGCCCAGGCTTCGTCCGAAATCGCCGCCGTCTGGGCATCCCCGAGCAGGCTGTCGACGATCGCGAGAGGGTCATCTGTTTCGGCCCATGGGCGCGATTCGACAGTGTTCCCTCCCGTTGTGAACCCTGGAGCTTCCAGAGCAGGAAGCACAAGGACCGGGTCAGGGTCTGCGGAGAGGACCATCATCGTCAGTCGCTCCAACGGGAGTGCGCTGTAGCCGGTCAAGTACTCGAGGTCAGACCCAATGGTGAGAAGGAGTGCATCACACTCTTGTCGGTGAAGATTTCGCCGTGCCTCGACCAGTCGCTCACCGATCGCCTCAACGCCTGCAATCGTCATGGTTCCGACCTCCTGATCTTGTGGTCGATGGTGATGGCGGCGAGTATCAGCAAACCCTGCGAGACCTGCTTGAAGACCGAGTCGATCCCCATGAGGTTGAAAGCATTCCCAATGATCTGGAGCAGCAGCACTCCCAGAATCGAGCGCCACACGGCACCTTCACCACCGAAGATGCTGGTACCCCCAACGACGACTGCCGTGATCGCCGCCAACTCGAGACCGATACCGATATCCGCCTGTGCCGAGCCCGTTCGAGTTGCGGTGAGCACACCCGAGATGGCTGCAGCGCTCCCGCTGATCACAAGCAGACCCAGCTTGACCCGTCCGACGGGAATCCCCACCACGCGGGCTGCCTGCTGGTTGCCTCCGATGGCATACACGGAACGGCCAAATGCAGTTCGTGTGAGCAGGACTGAACAGATGATCGCGACAGCTGCGAAGACGAATACCGAGTACTTCGCCCCGAACAGTGCCTGGGTTCCGACTATCTTGAACGAAGGGTTCGCGACAGACACGATCATGCCCCCGGTCATGATCAACGCGAGACCCCTGAAGATGAGACTCGTCGTGAGCGTGCCGATGAATGAGTTGACTCCGGTACCGATGAGGACACCTGCGTTTACCGCCCCAAGCCCCACCCCAACGAGGACACCTGCGGCAAGTCCGAGCCAGGGATCCACAGCGGCCACCTTGGCGGCAACCACGGCGGCCGCGGCAAAGATCGCGCCGGTGGAAAGATCGAAGATCCCCCCGATTATGGCGAGAGTGACACCCACTGAGAGCACACCGAGGGGCGCGGCCTGATCGAGAACATTGAAGATGTTCTGTCGAGTGAGAAACCGATCGTTTGCGATTGCCATCACAACCATGAGGAGGAGGACAGCGAAGAGGATCCCGTAGTTTCCCGCAAGCCTCAGGACGCGCAGACGCGCTTGCCCACTCGTCCACTCTGCGATCCGGTCGGCGGTCCTCATGCGATCAGTTCTGCTCCGTTAGCCGTGCCAAACGCCTCGTGCAGCAACTCGTCCTGCGTGGTTTCGATGGCGAGGTGCTCGCCAACCAGACGGCCGCTGCGCATGACGACGATGCGCCTGGCTATCGCAAGCGCCTCCTCAATCTCGGAGGTGACAACCAGCACGGCTGCACCCCGGCGAGCATGGCCCAAGAGCAGCTCATGGATCTGTTGAATAGAGATGACATCTACCCCCCTCGTAGGTTCGTCTGCAAGCAGCACCTGAGGAGGTTCGATCAGCGAACGGGCAAACATCGCCTTCTGTTGGTTACCACCCGACAGCTCCGACATCGGGCTCTGTAGTGAGCGGAGTTTCACGAGTGCACGCGTGGCGGCCGCGGATGATGCTGCCTTCTCTCGCGAGTGGGAAATGAGACCCAGACGTCGGAACTTTCCGGCAAGGCCTGCCGTGATGTTCTCTCTCACCGACCGGACAAGAAACAGCCCCTCCTCTTTGCGGTTCTCCGGCAACAGCATCACACCGGCCCTGACTGCCTCACTGGTACTCCTGAAGAGAACCTGAACACCATCGAGGAACAGGGATCCTGCATCTCGAGAATCCAAGCCAATGATCGAGCGAAGCACCTCTGTTCGCCCCGCACCTATGAGTCCAACGAGTGCAACGATCTCACCCGGCATCACGTCGAGGTCGATGTCGTGGAACGCTCCCAGACGAGAGAACCCTCGCAGGCTCAAGCGTGCCCGTGCTTCCATGGGTGGATCCGGCAGCTGTCCACTGGGCGCCAGCTTCACATCCTTGCCAACCATCGCCTGGACGAGCGAAGCAGAGGTTTCCTCGTGCGTCGCACTGGTGCGGATCACTTCACCATCTCTCATCACCGTGACCGCGTCACACACATCGAGCACCTCTTCGAGGAAGTGAGAGACGAGTACACAGGTGACACCTCCGTCGGCCAAAGATCGGAGGATCTCGTACAAGCGCCTGCTCGCGTCTTTTGACAGGCTTGACGTGGGCTCGTCGAAAATGACTACTTGGTGCTCATCGGCGACGGCGCGAAGTATCTCAGCCTGCTGCTGTTGCGCCAGGCTCAGATACGCCACGAGCATCTCGGGCTGTAGCCCGAAGCCGAACCGCTCTTCCAGTTCATCGAATCGCCGGCGGAGTTCGTGTCGATCGATGAAGCCGCGACGAACAGGAAACCTACCGAGCATGACGTTCTCCGCGACCGTGAGCATCGGAACGAGTGCAAGCTCTTGCGTCACCAACGTCACGCCCGCGGCGAGCGCCTGTCTCGGGTTCGTAAAGACCTTCTTCTCGCCGCCAATCTCGACATAGCCCGAATCCGGCCGCACAAGGCCGGCGATCATCTTCGCAACCGTCGACTTGCCCGCTCCGTTCTGACCGACGATTCCGTGAATCGAACCACGACGAAAGTCGATGTGAGCGTCAGCGACGGCCTGCTCACCACCGAATCGGCGGGACAGGCCAACTGCGCGCAGACCGAGATCGGTCTGCGCGCAGTCTCCTCTACTGTCAATCACGCGTCCCACTCACCGTCGAAGTCAGCCGGCAGGTTGTCCTTTGTCCCGAGTGGTGTGGGGAGAAGCGTGGCGGTATCGAACGCACGGGGCACGTCTTCTCCACGAGCCGCATCCACCGCAACCTCGATCGCCTTCCTCCCTGCCTGCTGTTCGGCTTCGGCCGTCACGGCGAACCACCGGCCTGCCTTCACAGCGGCTACCGCCTGTCGGGGAGCACCGTTGCCGATCAGAGCGACTTCACCAGAGCGACCGGCATCCTTGACCGCTTGCTCAGCTCCAAGGATCGCCTGGGATGAACCGATCATCACATCGACGTCCGGGTGGGCAGTGAGCACGTCCTGAGCGGCAGCGAGCCCGCTGTCCTGCGTGTAACCACCTTCGACCGACGCCACAAGCTCGATGTTGGAGGCCGTCGCCAGCTTTTCCTTGACCCATTCCGTGCGGACAACGTCGAGAGGCAGCGCCCGGAAGCCTTCGAGATAGGCAACCTTGCACGGATCCTTGCCCTCACAGGCCATGATGCCGAGTTCACCGAGCGCGGTTGCATTGTCGAGGATTGACCAGCCAACGAAGTAGAGACCCTCCACCTGTGGTTCGATCGTGTCGAGTTTGCGCCCGATTGGCGTGAATTCGCCAACCACCGTGATACCTGCCGCAATCGCCTCCTCAATCACCGGAACCACTGCGTTTCCGTCATTGGCCTGGATGATGAAGGCCTGATAGTCACCGCTAGCAATGGCATCCTGGATCCGGGGGAAGGCTGCGATGACGGCAACGGCGTGAGCACCGACGCCTGCCCAGACGGTGCGGGTG